>JANLYU010000126.1:0-6165 GCA_031365785.1 Flavisolibacter sp.
TTGGATCTGGCGCATAAGTTATTGCAGGAACTGGCGGTTTTGAGGAGAGAAAATAAACAGATCAAATATTTACGACCCGATGCCAAAAGCCAGGTGACCCTTGAATATGATGACAATAACAAACCTGTTCGGATCGATGCCATTGTAGTATCTACCCAGCATGATGATTTTGACAAAGAAGGAAAAATGCTTCAGCAGATTAAGCAGGATATCATTAATATTTTAATCCCACGGGTTAAGTCGAAGTATAAGAAATATGCTAAGCTTTTCAATAACGACATTAAGTATCATATTAATCCCACAGGTAAGTTCGTCATAGGGGGTCCGCATGGTGATACCGGTTTAACAGGCAGAAAGATCATTGTTGACACTTATGGTGGAAAGGGCGCACACGGAGGTGGGGCTTTTAGTGGAAAAGATCCTTCCAAAGTAGATCGCTCTGCTGCTTATGCCACCAGGCATATTGCAAAGAACCTGGTCGCAGCCGGAGTGTGTGAAGAGGTGTTGGTACAAGTTTCCTATGCCATTGGAGTGGCTCAGCCAACCAGCATTAATGTGAATACTTATGGGACCGCTAAAGTATCCATCAGTGATGGTGAAATAGCCAGGATAGTAGAAGGAATTTTTGATATGCGTCCCTATTTTATTGAGCAAAGATTAAAATTACGCAATCCGATTTATAGTGAAACCGCAGCCTATGGCCACATGGGGAGAAAGTCTGAATATATTACCAAAGAATTCATTCAGCCAGGTGGTAAAGTAATTTCCAAAAGGGTTGAACTTTTCACCTGGGAAAAACTAGATTATGTTTCCAAAGTGAAAAAAGCATTCGGTCTGAAATAAATTGAAAACCTGCTATATCAACCTCCGTTACCGCGGAGGCTTTTTATTTAACATTTGTGGAACCTATATTTACTCATCAATTTTGATGGTAAAGTGAGGATTCCCACCCTATCAACAGATTTCGGAATTTGTAAAATGAATCATCGGGTAGAGTATGATCCCTCTTACTTTTGACACGTGAAAAATTTCAGATCACCACAAAGACCCAAAAAAAACACGCTCATTGCAGGTAGGAAAGCGGTGATGGAAGCGTTGACTCAGGGCCAGGCTTTTGATAGGATATACGTCTTCAATAAAGCCAATGGGGAAGAGATCAGTCATATCCGCAAGCTGGCTGCACAGCAGGGAGTACCGGTCAACTATGTTCCGGTGGAAAAACTGGAATATTTTAATGTTGGAATTCATGAGGGCTGTATAGCGGTCATCGCAAAAGTTCAGTATGTAGCCCTTGACCAGATCATCAGTTGGGTGGTAGGTCAGGGAGAAATTCCTTTGTTTCTTATCCTCGATGGTATTACGGATGTCAGAAATATTGGTGGTATCGCAAGAACAGCTTTCTGTACAGGAGTACAAGTTATTATCATTCCTGATAAAGGCGTAGGTGCCCTGAACGAAGATGCTTTCATGACATCAGCAGGAGCTTTAGAAAAGATACCCATCTGCAGAGTCAACAGTTTGATGAAAGCTGTTGATGAACTTCATCTGAATGGAATCAAAGTGATGGCCACTGAAATGAAAGCCACCAAAAACGTTCATGAATCCAACCTTTCAGAACCTTTAGCCATAATTATGGGGAGTGAAGAAAGGGGGGTACACCCTGCCCTTATCAAGATTTGTGATGAGCATTTTAAAATACCAATGATTGCCAATTTTGAATCTTTAAATGTCTCTGTAGCAACCGGTATAATATTATACGAAGTGATGATGCAAAGAATGAAAACGCATCTTATTCAATAGTGATGCTTCAAAAAAACTGAAATCAAAACTATTTTTCTTCAATAATTTGAAAAATTCATTTTTTTCTTCTTGTGGAACTGGGGTTTATTTCTTATTTCCATTGTATTTTTTTTAAATCTGCGACTATCGTGTTATTTCAAAATTATCTATAGCACTCTCCGTTGAAATTGAATTTTGCAAGAAATTCAATGCCTTAAGTAATTATTACTGAGGTCACAGTACCCTTACGGAAAATGAGGTTTTTCCATCCATTATCTTTACGTCAATGAAAACAATTGATTTGGTGGAATGTCCGCGCGATGCGATGCAGGGCTGGAAAAAGATGATTCCAACTGAAAAAAAGATAGAGTATATCAATTCGCTTTTACAAGTGGGTTTTGATACCCTTGATTTCGGGTCATTTGTGTCCCCAAAGGCCATACCCCAAATGGCAGATACACCTGAAGTATTAAAAAACCTGGATGTGGAAAAATCTAAAACCAGGTTACTCGCCATTGTGGCTAATGTACGGGGAGCCCAGGAGGCAGTACAATATGAAAAAATTACATTTCTTGGTTTTCCTTTTTCCATTTCACCGACATTTCAGCTTAAGAATACTAAAAGCACTATACAAGAAAGCCTGAAGCGGGTGGAAGAAATCCAGGACTTGTGCATTCGCCATCAAAAACAATTAGTTGTTTACCTGAGTATGGGATTTGGAAATCCCTATGGAGACAATTATGATGAACAAGTTTTATTGAAATGGGCCAGTGAAATGGTAAGCCGGGGTATTACTATTATTTCACTGGCTGATACGGTAGGCCTGGCATCTCCTCGGCAGATTACATTTGCCCTTGATACTCTGATACCACAATATCCACAGGTTACATTCGGTGTGCATTTGCATGTTTCCAGTTCTAACTGGGAATTAAAATTGACAGCTGCGCTGGATGCCGGTTGTAAAAGATTTGATGGAGCGTTGAAAGGGTTAGGAGGATGTCCTATGGCACAGGATGATTTGGTAGGCAACATGGATACTGAACTGATGATTAATTACCTACAAAAAAAAGCGATCATCAATAATTTGGACCAACAAGCATTGCATCACGCACTTTCCGTAGCATCCAGGATATTTATTTAATTTTTTATTGTCTTATAACTGCGCAGCATGCTGAAATTCCGACTTGAATTCGATATAAAAAAAATCAGGCCATTTATTTCCCAGCAACAAAAAATATTGTTGGTGGGTTCCTGCTTCACTGAAAACATAGGGGAGAAACTTAAACGCTATAAATTTCCTGTTCTTTTAAATCCCAATGGCATTCTGTTTAATCCGGTGAGCGTAGCCGAATCAATACATCAATATATAAACTGCATACAAATAGGTGCAGATGAATTGTTCAACCTCCACCAGATGTGGCACAGCTGGAAACACCACAGTCGATTTTCTGCTGTTTCTTCCAGTTTGGCAATCGATAAAATAAATGATTCTACTAGGGAAGCACATACATTTTTAAAAGAGGCGGAATGGATGATGATCACGCTGGGTTCCGCCTGGGTTTACACCTTATCTGATTTAGCCCCACAAGGGGTTAAAGGTGAGGTAGCTGCCAACAATCATAAAGCACCAGAAGACTGGTTTCTAAAAAAACTATTGACGGCTGCTAACGTTACTGATGTGTTATCAGCGATGATCAACAAGCTTCAACTTTTCAATCCAAACCTGAATATTATTTTCACCATTAGTCCTGTACGACATGTTCGGGAAGGAGTTATAGAGAATAACCGGAGCAAAGCTGTTTTGATACAAGCTGTTCATGATTTGGTAGCAGCTCATGAACAGCTGCATTACTTTCCCGCATATGAACTGGTCATTGATGACTTACGGGACTATAGGTACTATTCAGAAGATCTCGTGCATCCCAACTATTTTGCTACACAATATGTTTGGGAAAAATTTTCAGCCTCGAGTATGAGTCAAGATACCCACCAACTCATGGAAGACATTCACTCAATTAATTTAGCTTTTCATCACAAGCCATTCAATCAATCATCTGACCAACATAAAAAATTCATGGATGTATTCTATATTAAAACCATAGAATTACAGAGAAAGTATCCTTTCCTTGACTTGTCCGAGGAATTAAATTTCTTCCATGGAAATAAATAAGTTCATTCAGTTGTTCAATGTAACCGGTCACTCCTTAATTCAAGGTCTCTAATAATTTCCTCTTCATATTCCAGCCATTCTTTCCATCTTTTTCTCACCGTTTCTTTATCTATGTACAATTCGGCCAGATTAATGAAAATAGAATAATGGCCTGCTTCACTTTCCATGAAGCGACGATAAAATAACTTAAGGTAGTTATCCTGGAGGCCTTCACTCAACTGCTTGAATCTTTCACAGCTTCTGGCTTCTATCATGGCCATCACCAGCAACTGATCCAGTAAACGTCCTTCTTCAGCTCCCCCGGTTTGACAAAACTGGATCAGCTTGTTTGCATAAACATCTTTTCTTTGTTTGCCCAGGCGCATACCACGTTTTTCCAATTCTGCCAATACCATTCTGAAATGTCCCCATTCCTCTGTAACAATAGGTGCCAATGCACTTACCAGGGCCTCCTTTTGATTATACCTTTGAATGAGTGAAATACATGAGGTAGCGGCTTTTTGTTCGCAATAGGCATGGTCTGTAAGTATCGCCTCAAGAGATAAGGAGGCCAGGTCTGCCCACCGAGGATCCGTAGCCAGGTGAAGGCCCAGGACAGTTCTTGTGTGGGCAGTTACGAGAATTTCATCCATGATTCAAATCTAAGGCACCTAAGTCACTGCCGCCTATTATAAATCCGGACATCCTGGCATTTTTTGACCAAATTCGCTTAACTTTGCCGACAAAATATAAAACATTAAAGCATCCATTTGGGATGCTATTTAAAAAATCTAAGATGCCATTAACTAAAGAAAAGAAAGCAGGCATATTTGCCCAATTTGGAGGAAAAGAAATCAATACTGGTTCCATAGAAGGACAGATCGCCCTTATTACCGAACGTATGGCCCAGATCTCAACGCATCTGCAAACTAATAAAAAAGATTTTTCAACTCACCGTGGCCTGATGCACCTGGTTGGAAGACGCCGTCGTTTGCTCAATTACCTGCAAAAGCACAACCTTACTGGTTACCGCGAATTGATCGAAAAACTAGGTATCCGTAAATAAAATAAATCTTGTATTCCCTTCCAATTGGAAGGGCTTTTTGCTTTAGATGAATACGAAATCTTTCGCAAAAATTATATGCTGGGCTAGTCCCACAATAAAATAGACATAATGCTCACACAAAAATTCAGCAAAAAATTCGACTTGGGCGACGGTAGGGAAATAACCCTGGAAACCGGGCGCCTTGCCCGACAGGCAGATGGTTCAGTTACTGTAAAATCAGGCAATTGCATTCTATTGGCTACGGTTTGTGCTACTGAAAAGCCAAAGGAAGGGCAGGACTTTTTCCCCCTTTCTGTTGACTACATGGAGAAATTTTCTTCAGCAGGCCGTATCCCAGGCTCTTTTTTCAAAAGGGAAGCCAGGTTGAATGATTATGAAATACTCACCTCACGCCTGATTGATAGGGCGCTCCGCCCCTTATTTCCGGAAGATTACCTGTGTGAAGTACAGGTGATTGTAACCCTGATTTCCAGTGATGATCAGATCATGCCGGATTCCATGGCTTGCCTGGCAGCATCCGCAGCACTCGCAGTTTCAGATGTACCTATTCAGGAAGTGATTTCTGAAGTGCGTGTATCAAGGATCAGTGGACAGTTTAAGATCAATCCTACAAGATCAGAAATGGAAACATCTGACCTTGATTTCATCATCGCCGCTACAGAAAAAAATATTATGATGGTGGAGGGAGAAGCAAAGGAATGCAGCGAGGAAGATCTACTTCAGGCTTTACAGTTGGCTCATGATGCTATTCGGATACAAATTCGGGCTCAGCAGGAATTAAGGGACCTGGTAGGCATTAAAGAGAAACGTGATTACCCAAAAACTGAACAAAATGAAGCTATTCGGCAACGTGTTAATGAAATAGGTACTCCAAAAATGGCAGAACTTGCCCGAGCGAATGTAAAAAAAGCAGTTCGTAAGGAACAATACGATGCGATCAGGGAAATGATTCTGGTTACCCTACGTCAGGAAGCTAATTTACCTGAGGGAGAGGAGTTGCCAGCCTTAACACAAAAATTAGTAAAAACCTATTTGTCAGATCTTCAATATCATGTGGTAAGGGATATGATCCTTCATGACAAAATCCGGCTCGACGGCAGGAGCCTGGATCAGGTCCGGCTGCTTGATATGGAAATCGATGTTCTTCCCACACCGCATGGTTCCGCTTTAT
>JANLYU010000391.1:0-3710 GCA_031365785.1 Flavisolibacter sp.
TTTCTTACATGGATGTTTTTCTTTACATCGGTATTTTGTTCGCGGTGTGCATTCCATTTGTGCTGATGGTAAAGGGAAATAAAGGAAAGAAAAAATTAGACCTTGGTAATGCCCATTGATCAGCCACTCTTTCGTGAAAGATGATGGGACATATTCAACCACATACTGATACCGGTGTTTCAATAGAAACAATCATTTACTAACCACAGCCTGATCCCTGATGCTCAATACTTCTTTGCAAAAGCTGTATTCTACTTCATCATTGGAACATACAATCACCAGTCTGTCCATACAATACTCTTTAATCAATTGATGGTACAGGGCGATCCCATTGGCATCGAGATTGGTGCAGGGTTCATCGAGCAGAACCACGTCCGTACTGGTAAAGATGGCCTGAGCCAATTTTACTCTTTGTTTCATGCCGGAAGAAAATATTCCTATTTGTTTTTCAGCGGAGGCCGGCAAGCCTATTTTTTCAATGACCTGTTGTATGGTCATTCCAGGGATCAGGGATTTGAACTGGGTATGAAAACGAAAAAATTCCAACAGCGTCATTTCTTCTATCACATCTAGATAAGGGGCACAAAATGAAATTTGCTGATAAACCTGTTCTTCTTTGAGCACAGAAGATTCTCTTTCATAACTGATACTTCCTTCACTCAGTTGCAGCATCCCACCCAGGCACTGCAAAAGTGTAGATTTACCGGAACCGTTTGTACCTGTGACAGCGTAAGAATGAGAGGATTTGAATTCAAGGTCTGCTTTTCTGAAGATCCATTCCCGGTTGAATCGTTTACCGGCATTGGAAAGTCTAATCTTCATCCGCTTCATTTTTTGAGAAGCGTTTGATTACACCGATCTTGGAATCCTGAATGAATTGCAGGATCTCGGTTTTGATATCACTTTCCGGAAGTTTTTCTTTGACCAGGTTGATACCGGAGGAGGTGGTATGGTTACCCACAAAAAGCAAGTGATAAATTTGGGAGATGGTTTCTATCTGGTGATGCGGAAAATTTCTACGGTGCAACCCCACTACATTAATCCCCATATAACTGATGGGCTCGCGGGCGGCTTTTACAAATGGAGGAACATCTTTACGGATCGCACTTTGACCACCTACATACGCATGCTTTCCGATCCGTGTAAATTGCTGAACGCCACAAAGGCCGCCAATGATCGCATAGTCGCCCACTTCCACATGACCTGCCAGCTGCACCCCATTAGCCAGGATCACATGATCTCCAACAATGCAATCATGGGCAATGTGTGAATAAGCCATCAAAAGACAATGACTGCCTACGATGGTTTTCCATTTATCTTTTGTTCCTCTGTTTACGGTGACACATTCTCTGATAGTAGTATGATCTCCAATTTCCACAGTGGTGTCTTCTCCCACATATTTGAGGTCCTGGGGTATCGCTCCCAGCACGGAGCCTGGAAATATCCTGCAGTTCTTGCCGATGTTGGTATGGGGAAGCACCACCACGTGCGACATCACATGGGTATCATCACCGATCGCCACTTTGTCATGGATCACTACAAAAGGATCAATCGTAACATTGTTGCCTAGTTTTGCATTGGGATGAATGGATGCCAGCGACGAGATCATAGTTTAACTTTGGGTTTCTTAACGATTTGTGCTACCAGGTCAGCTTCTGCTACAATTTTATCACCAACAAAAATAGTCCCTTTCATTTCACAAATGCCACGGCGTACAGGGTTCATCAGTTCCATCTTTAGAATGAGGGTATCACCAGGCACCACTTTATTTTTGAATTTGCAATTGTCGATTTTCAAAAAATAAGTATCGTAATCATTATCGGGGTCGTCGGGTATGGTGAGGATACCGCCAGTTTGTGCCAGCGCTTCTACCTGTAATACTCCCGGCATGACACAATTGCCCGGGAAATGTCCCTGAAAAAAATGCTCATTATAGGTCACATTTTTGATGGCGACCACTTGTTTATCATTGATCTCAATTACTTTATCGATCAAAAGAAAAGGATACCGGTGCGGCAATTTTTTTTCAATGGCGTGCACATCATACACGGGTGGCTTGGAAGGGTCATACACCGGGATCATTTGCCGGTGTTTATTTTTTTTCAGGTGTTCCTTTATTTTTTTTGCAAAAGCGATGTTACTGGAATGTCCCGGCCTGTTAGCAATAATATGCGCTCTGAAGGGGATGCCCACAAGGGCCATGTCGCCCACTACATCCAGCAGTTTATGCCGTGCAGGTTCATTGGGGAAACGCAGGTCGAGATTATTGAGGATACCTCCCTCATTCACTTTGACATCATTCTTTTTGAAAACTTTTGAAATCCGGTTGACCTGGTCGTCCGTCACTGCCGTATCTACCACCACAATCGCGTTATTGATATCACCTCCCCTGATGAGGTTATGATCTATCAGGTATTCCAGTTCATGAAAAAAACAAAAGGTGCGACACGGTGCGATCTGTTCATTGAAGTCGGATATATGCTGGATAGAAGCATGTTGGGTACCCAGCACCGGTGAGTTGAAATCGATCAGGGTGTTGATACGGAAACCATCATAAGGTAAGGCTACCATTTCCACCTTTTTCAGTTCATCAGTGAAAGTAATATTGTGCTGAAGGGAATAATATACTTTAATAGCTTCCTGCTGCTTTACACCAGCTTTCTGAATGACCTCAATAAAAGGTTCTGAACTGCCATCCAGGATCGGTACTTCTACCCCATTCAGCTCGATGAGCACATTGTCTACCTGGTTGCCGATGAGTGCTGCCATCAGGTGTTCTATGGTGCTTACCCTTGCTCCATTGGATTCAATGGTGGTACTTCTGGTGGTATCTACTACATTGTCCACATCCGCCTTTACGGAAGGCATACCAGGAAGGTCTATTCTTTTGAATACAATTCCTGTATTGGGTTCGGCAGGCTTCAGTGTCATCTCTACAGTTTCACCAGTATGTATGCCCACTCCATTGATATTGATGACCGATGCAAGTGTATGCTGAAAGTCGGAACACGGTTTCATCTGCATGTGGCGAAAGTAGTAAATATGACGAAAGTGTGAATCAAAGTAATCCCCCGGTTACCTTGAACACCCTAATTTCGCATAGATGGAGCGTAACACAACTTCAGCAGACTTACATCCCGAACAAGTGGGCATTGAGACAGAGCTCGTTTATAAAGCTGACAGCCAAATTCCGGGATCCGTTCATTATTCTATCAAACGTTTTGCCTGCCCCAAAAACTGGATCACTGAAGACGCAGGCAGGATCAATTATTTTTTCGAACCATCACAACCTGAAAACAACCGCCTGGAATTAAAATTTTGCACCATTGGCAACATGTATTGCCGCCGCGACAAAAAAGAATGCCATCCATGCAGAGCCCATGCTTCTTTTTACTGCGAAGAGAAAGTGAAAAGTGTTGATTTTCTCAGCTTTGTTTATTCTTCCGCACTACTGGAACAATTTGTAAAATCAAGAATGTCAGATACCTCACTTAGCGAAGACCTGCTTTCTTTCAGGCACCAAACGTCTTTTAATAAAGAAGTGGCTTTGTGTACCCGGACCAGGATGACGCTGGAAACACTGCTCAATCATAATTATTCAGGACACCTTGAAAATATTTTCCTGAATGCGCAAACGCAAATGCTGTTGCTGTACAGCCTGGATGCTATTGAAGAAAAGGAAATTGATGTGCATACCCATAAATTTCTTG
>JANLYU010000134.1:0-1689 GCA_031365785.1 Flavisolibacter sp.
CGGAAGACCCTTTGATTTTACTGGATGGGGTACCTGTTTTTGATGTTGACCGCTTTATGAAATATGACCCGCATAAGATCAGGAAACTGGAAGCCGTGAACCGGAGGTATTTATACCACGGCGCTTCTTTTGAAGGCATACTTAACTGGACAACTTATGAAGGTAACCTTCCCGGTTTTGAACTAGATCCCGGGGCCATGGTAATAGATTATGAAGGATTGCAGCTGGAAAGGGAATTCTATGCGCCGGTATATGATAGCGGAGAAAAAATTAATGCGCACCTGCCCGATTTCAGGAACGTATTGTATTGGGCACCCACTATTCACACAAATGAGACGGGAACACAAACCCTTAGTTTTTATACCTCCGACCTGAAAGGGAAATATGCGATCGTGATCCAGGGTTTAGCCAGTGACGGAAAAAGCGGAAGTGCCGTTGAAATGTTTGAAGTAAAATAAGTCATTTGTAGATAGTCCATAGTCTTTGGTCCATAATCAAAGGCTCTTTTTTTAAAAAGACACCTGCCTAAACAAACAGGGACTAAGTTTATTTGTAGAACTTCCAGGAAGATTCGAAATTCCTCGGTAAGGTTTGATTAGTCAGTATAGCGCGCAGCATTTCAACCGGCATTGCATTTTCGTGGAGTATGGCATCATGGTATTGCTTATAAGTCATCTTACCACCGTCAACCAATTCTTTTTTTAAAGCCCAGAACTGGAATGCCCCAATCATGTACCCGATTTGGTACAAAGGAGCATAATCGCCCGAAAATGAACGGCGTACTTCCCCTTCCGCATTCGCCCTTTCATGTCCTATTCGGTCCACAAGAAAATCGATGCATTGCTGCGGTGTCCATTCACCCAGGTGATATTTCAATGAAAAAATGATCCTTGCACAGCGGTGCATGCGCCAGAACAACATACCAATCCTGTCTTCGGGTGATTGCGGAAACTTCAGGTCCCACAATAAAAATTCCCAGTAAACGGCATTGCCCTCGGTCCAGAAAGGAGTGGGAAATTCACGATAAGCTTTATAACGGCCATTCATATAATATTGTAAATGATGTCCGGCAACAAGTTCATGATGAACAGTGGCCCTGGAAAAATGCGGGTTATTTCCCCGCATGCTCATCAGCCGCTCATCTTCTTTCATAGTATTGGTAGGATAAGAAATCAATAACTGATTACCACCCAGAAAGAAAGGGGCTACCAATTGTCTTTCAGGCGACATCATATTCATCGGCCAGTCTTCCTCAGCCAATGGAGGAATAGTAACAAGGTCATGTTTTTTTAAAAAATCAACTGATTCATTATATAATTTCATAATGGCCTCTGGCTGCTGGCCAGCGGGCACATAGGTATTCTTTACTTTCTCCTGCGCCGCTCTCCAATCATCACCAAAACCCATTTCGCGACTGGCTTTTAATAGTTCCTGATCGCACCAGGAAAATTCCTTATTGGCAATATCAATCAATTCTTCTGGTGAATAAGGGATCATTTCAAATTGCAACTGTTGTAACAATTCTGTCCGGCCTATCGGGTTGCCAACAATACCACTGCGGTCTTCTTTTTGGGTGCTTCCTGTTCTTCCTTTTGTTTTCAGTTCGGCTGCATACGCGGTCAGTGAACTGTCCGTGGCTTTATATGGCTGTGGAATCCACCAGGTGAATTGTGGATCATAGCCATTGTA
>JANLYU010000426.1:0-3848 GCA_031365785.1 Flavisolibacter sp.
CTGCCGGATGGGGCTATCCCAAATACCACGATACCAGGAGTGTTCAGTACCGGATCACTCTGAATAGTTTTAACCGTAACCCGCTGGTGTATCGATTTTCAAAAACAGACAGCCTGCAGATATATACCAATACCTATTCCAACTGTGAACAGATGTATCAAATAGATTCCACCGTAATGCACCTCGATACTTCAGTGAAAGAGGAAGTGGATACTACCACTGAAAGTCTTCCCGATTTCCACCTTTTTGATCCTTTCAAAGGAAATGGAAAGCTGGCCGGCAAAAGGAATATAATGATGACCGGCTGGGGACCTTATGATTTCAGGTATCCTTTGATTTGGAATAATCGTCCTGCTGACACTTTAGGCGAAATGAAATTGAATGTAATCGGACCGCCAGGAAAGTGGCGCCTGCTCACCTCAAAAGGACTGAGCGAAATCACCATTTCTTCGGACACTTTTCCGGCAACGGTGAAAGCCAATAGAATTCCTGGAAATGGAACAGACATGGAGTTAGTAGCGGAATATATCCCTAAAGCTCCTTTTACTGATCAGTTGGGGAGAAAACGAATGGCGGGAAAGCCTTACCGGTTTTATTACAGGACTTTTTTTCAACCCATTGATTTTAGAGTGAGTTGGTTTGACCTTGATTCCTTGAGCAACCTGCCGGCAAGCAAGGACATACAAAACTTTACCAGCGGACAGCCAATCAGTTGGGAAAATGTAAACCAACTCGATTTCAATTGGTGGAATGGCCTCCCAACCACTAACCATACGGTAAAGCGGTTTTTGACCATAGCCAACGGAACGGCGGAACTGCCAGAGGGCAATTACGTAATTAATTTGACGTGGAAGGATGCAGTCCGGCTGTTTGTGGACGGAAGGCTGCTGGTTGATGAATGGAATCCAGTGCTGAGTTTGTATGATGAAGCACCCCACAAAAAAGTAACCATACATTTGAATGGCAGACACCAGTTTAGAGTAGAACATATGTCATTAGGGGGGAACGCCACCCTCGTTATGAAGATTCAAAAACCCGATTGAGGTCTTAGAACGATGAAGTTAGAGGGATAGGTACTAAATAGAATGCCTGTTTTTTTGATTCTAACTTTCTTCACAAATTTTATGGGTCAAAGTTTTGCCAGTTTCTACCTTGAGCCTATCTTTGCGCTCCCAAATCCGCTTAGGCGGAAAAAATAGGGGATGGACGTATGTCACAAAGAATCAGAATCAAATTACAGTCTTACGACCACAATCTGGTAGATAAATCTGCAGAGAAAATAGTAAAGACTGTTCGCAGCACTGGTGCCGTAGTGACGGGGCCAATACCGCTGCCCACCCGTAAGAAAATTTTTACGGTTTTACGCTCACCTCACGTGAATAAAAAAAGTCGTGAACAATTTCAGTTGGCCACCCACAAACGCCTGCTGGATATTTACACTTCATCTTCAAGAACGGTTGATGCTTTGTCAAAACTGGATCTTCCATCTGGGGTAGAAGTGGAGATCAAGGCATAACCTGAAGTAGTGGTGGTGTGAATCAAAACAGAATTTCATTAGGAAATTCTTTATAGTAAAAGTTCTTTTTTATAAATATTTCATCTCTCAATCCGCTCAGGCGAAGAAAAGAGCTCTGAAAAGAAATGCGGAATCAGAATCGGATTTCATCTTGAAATTCTTAACTAATTAACCGCGAAACATATAAACAAGCCCTTCGAGGTTTGTTTGTCACCGGTACTTCCAACGTCAGTCACCGTTCATTCGATGACAGATAAATTGCAGTCCAGTTTAAATGAACCGCCAATAGGGACTGCGGCGGAAAAGGGAAAAGGTCGGATGATGAACCAGGATTGAATTACGCTACCCGGTGTAATGTCTTGTACAACCTTGCGGGGATAAACCGTAAGAAATGAAAGGAATTATTGGAAAGAAAATCGGGATGACCAGCGTGTTTGATACCTCAGGCAAACAAACAGCCTGTACCATTATAGAAGCTGGCCCGTGCGTGGTAACTCAGGTAAAGACTCAGGAAAACGATGGGTACAGTGCCCTCCAGGTGGCATTTGGAGATAAAAAGGAAAAGCACACCCTCAGTGCTGAAAAAAACCACTTTGCTAAAGCAAATACCTCTGCCAAGAAATTCGTAAAAGAATTCAGGAATTATTCCGAAGAAAAAAATATTGGAGATACCATCACGGTAGACATTTTCGCCGAAGGCGATAAAATTGAAGTGGTGGGAACCACCAAGGGAAAAGGTTTTCAGGGTGTTGTAAAACGTCATGGATTTCATGGTGTGGGGGAAGCCTCACACGGTCAGCATGACCGCCAGCGTGCACCCGGTTCAATTGGTGGATCATCTTACCCTGCCCGCGTATTTAAAGGCATGCGGATGGCAGGTCGTATGGGTTCTGATCGCGTGAAGGTAAAAGGATTGAAAGTGGTAAAAGTTTTTGCCGATAAGAATTACATTCTGGTAAGTGGTTCCGTTCCTGGACACAACGGATCCATTGTATTAATTCAGAAGTAATACGTGGTTTGAAAATCTTACTGCATAAATGAATGACCTACCATCAAAATATAAAAAATGCAACTGAAAGTTTTAAATATAGAAGGCAAGGAAACAGGAAGGACAGTAGACCTTCCGGAAGAAATATTTGGTATTGAACCGAATGACCATGCCATATATCTGGCTGTAAAGCAATTTCTTGCTGCTCAGCGCCAGGGAACGCACAAGGTGAAGACCCGCGCAGAGGTACAGGGTGCCAGCAGAAAACTTCATCGTCAGAAAGGAACTGGTGGATCGCGTAAAGGAAATATTCGTAATCCATTGTATAAAGGTGGGGGAACGGTTTTTGGTCCCAAGCCACATAAGTATGATATCAAGTTGAACCGAAAAGTGAAGGACCTGGCAAAGATGTCTGCACTGGCATATAAAGCAAAAGAAAACAAGATCGTAATTGTGGAAGATGTTCATATGGACGCACCGAAGACAAAAACTTTCATGAATATCCTGAACAGCCTTCAGGTAGGTGATAAGAAACTGATGTTTGTGATTCCTGAATACAATGATCATTTGTATGTGAGCTCAAGAAATGTTTCTTCAGTGCTCACCACATTAATGAGTGATGTTAATACTTATGACCTGGTGAATTCAGAAGTACTGGTATTGACTGAAAGTGCTGCTAAAATTTTTGCCAGCACCGAAGAAGAAATGACGGCCTGATGTTCATGAGAACAAGCAGGTTGGAATGTTCAGAATAAAAAAGGAAGCGATGAACCGGATATCATCGCACTAAAAAAATAAAAGATTAGCGATGAAACCATCAGATGTATTGATCAAACCAATTTTAACTGAAAAAGCCAATGGGCAGCAGGATAAATTGAGCCGTTATGCATTCAAAGTAGACCGCAAGGCCAATAAACTGGAAATCAAGAAGGCAGTGGAAGCGTTTTATGGGGTGAATGTCATAGATGTCAACACAGCGGTTGTTCCGGGAAAGAATAAAACTCGGTTTACCAAGAAGGGATTTGTAAAAGGACAGAAGCCTTCCTACAAAAAAGCAATGATCACGGTAGCAAAAGGGGAGAACATAGACCTTTATTCTGCCATATAACGCTGGTCCATTAGGGATGAGCGGGCTCTTTAAATGGGTAACAAGCACCGATAAGCCTTGATTGTTAGAATCATCAAACTTCCTTTCGGGGATGGGGGTAACATATGCCATTAAAAAAATATAAACCAATTACAGCCGGCACACGCTGGAGGATAGGAAATGCATACACTGAAGTAACTACTAATGTTCCTGAGAAAACCTTGGTAGAAACCAAGAACAGGACCGGAGGTAGAAAT
>JANLYU010000445.1:0-10418 GCA_031365785.1 Flavisolibacter sp.
TGAATGGCATTGAACAGGTGGACGGAATACTTGCTGACCTTGGTGTGAGCAGCCATCAGTTTGACCAACCAGAACGTGGTTTTTCCACAAGATTTGATGCCCCACTGGATATGCGAATGGACCAGCGCCAAACCCTTACGGCCATGGATATACTGAGGAATTATTCCGAAGCCCAACTCCATAAAATGTTTGAGCGGAATGGAGAGGTAACCAATGCAAAGACCCTGGCCCGGACCATCGTGGAAGCGAGGAACTCTACACCTCTAACCACCATCAGCGGGTTCCGCAATGCCCTTAGTGGAATCATCAAAGGAAATCCCAATAAATATCTCGCACAGGTTTTCCAGGCATTGCGTATCGAGGTGAATGAAGAAATGGTAGCATTAAAAGAAATGTTGGAACAGTGCCCTTTGCTGTTGAAAAATGGCGGTCGCATTGCTGTGATCAGTTTTCACTCCATTGAAGACCGGATCGTAAAAACTTATTTCCGCGACAACACTTTTAACCTGCCTGACGAGAATCCCTTTTCTAACACTGAAAAAAAAATCCTGCTGAGACCAGTCAATAAAAAACCTATTGAAGCATCGCCACAGGAAATCAAGATAAATCCTAGAGCACGCAGTGCAAAGCTGCGAGCTGCGGAAAAAATTTAATCAACAAACTGAAAAACCTGATTACAAATAGAATGGATCAAAAAAATAAAAAAGAAGGAACCAATTATTACTGGAAGCGATTGCTGAACTACAAAGCTATCGTGAAGCAAACTCCTTTTTTTCTTTTTCTGGCATTTCTGGCGGTATTGTACATCTACAATGGCCACCTGGCGGACAAGACCATTCGGGACATTACAAAAAGCGGTGTGGAGTTGAAGGAACTCCAATACGAATTCAAATCGGTAAAAGGAGATGTGCTCGACCGTACCAAACAAAGTGAATTGATAGAAGCAGTGCAGCCATTAGGATTAAAAGAATTAACAACGGCACCTATGATTTTAATAGATAGCAGTAAGTGAGTGGTTGATACGAGTCCGCATTCTTTATAGATAAACCAATAAGCTACCGACATTTTGGAGATCAAACGCGACATATTATGGAGGGTCTATCTGAGTTTTCTCGGCGTGGTGCTGCTCAGCATTATTATTTTAGGACGAGCTTTTTATATTCAGAAAGTACAGGGCAATTACTGGCGGAGCATGTCTGACAGCCTTCACCAGAAATTTGTTGAACTGGGGGCGGAAAGGGGTACCATATATAGCGAGGATGGCCAGATGCTGAGTACTTCCGTGCCCTACTTCGATATCTATATTGATTTTGGAGCAGAAGGCCTCCGCGAAAAGAATGGAAAACATTTCAAAGACAACATAGATTCATTTTCCTACGACCTTGCCAAATTATTCAATGATAAAACTACTTCTGCTTACAAAAAAGATTTAAAAAACGCATACAGGAACCAGGACCGGTATTTTCTTTTGAAAAAAGGAATATCGTTCGAACAATATAAAAGTTTCAGGTCTTTTCCCCTTGCAAGACTGGGCCGTAATAAAAGTGGCATCATTGCAGAAGTAAAAAGCAGGCGGCTGAATCCATTTGGCCTACTGGCCAAAAGAACCATTGGACTTTCAAGAGACAATGCCCAGAATGTGGGACTGGAACGAACCTATGACAGTTTGCTCAAGGGAACTTTAGGCAGGCGACTCGTGAGATTTATATCTGGTGGAGCAGCAGTTCCGGTGGAGGGCTATCAGATTGATCCGGAAAACGGCAATGATATTTATACCACCCTCGATATCCAGATCCAGGATATTGTAGAATCGGCTTTGTTGAAAGTATTGGAAGAAAACCAGGCTCAGTATGGTACCTGCATTGTGATGGAAACAAAGACCGGCAAGATCAAAGCGCTTGCGAACCTCGGACGGGATAAGAATGGAAATTATGGTGAAACGCTGAATTATGCCCTCCAAACCACAGAACCAGGATCAACTATTAAATTGGCCACTTTACTGGCAGTGCTGGATCATGGTTCCAGTCGGATCACTGATCTGGTAGAAGTTGGATCAACGGGTAATGCTTTTGTGGGGGTACGGAATGTGAATGATGCAGAAAGGGCACCCAAACCTATCCTTACACTGCAGGAATGTTTTGCCCACAGCTCCAATGTAGGGATGAGCCGTGTAGCCTACAAGGCTTTTGCCAGCGATCCTCAGCTATATAAAAATTATCTGCACAAGTTTCACCTCGACAAGCGAACCGGAATAGATCTTATGGGTGAAGACGCGCCGGTGCTTCCCAGATTAAAAAAGAATAAGGAAGGCCTGAGCGATATGATTACGGCGAGTTTTGGTTATGCCATTGAGGTGAGCCCTCTCCATACTTTAATGTTGTACAATGCCATTGCCAATGAAGGAAAAATGATGAAGCCTTACCTGGTAAGCAGCATTCGTAACGGCGGAATCAATATCAGGGATTATGAACCCACCATACTCGATCCGCAAATATGCAAGCCTGATGTAATCAGGTATGCCAAATCCTGTATGGAAGCTGTGGTTTCCGAAGGCACTGCGAAGGAAGCATTTAAAGATTTTCCTTTTTCCGTGGCCGGAAAAACCGGAACGGCTCATGTAGCGGATGGACCACAGGTTGGATACAAGGATGGTATTTATCAGGCATCTTTTGTTGGATATTTTCCAGCTGATCATCCTGAATATACCTGTATTGTTCTGATCAAGACAAGGCCATATGCTGAAACCCACTTTGGGGGTGCTCTGGCCGCTCCTGTTTTCAGGGAGATCGCCACCAAGTTATATGCTCAGTACATCAGAGGTAAAAGAAACTTTCCGGTTCAGCTCATCGCAGACAGCTCCGGATATGGTTATGCAGGTTTTACCACGGATGTAAAAAATGTGCTTTCGCAACTCCAGGCCGTTCATAAAGATTCTTCCATGACCAGTGATTGGTCCAGGTTGTATGGAAGTCAAAGTCAGTTGGTTTTAAAAGACGAAGAAGTTACAGGAAACAGCATTCCGGATATGACCAATATGACCTTGAAGGATGCTTTGTATCTGCTGGAAAACAAAAATCTAAAAGTTCAGATCAAAGGACGTGGAAAAGTGATTGCCCAGGATTTTGCACCGGGGACTTTGATCAATAAAAATCAAACTATAACACTTTTATTGAATTAGTGAAAAAACTGAGCGACATATTATATAAAGTACATACTACCGGTTTGTCGGGTAATACTAATATAGAGATTACCGATGTGCAGATTGATTCAAGAAAGATAAAGGCCGGTTCGCTTTTCATGGCAGTGAAAGGAGTAGCTGTTGATGGACATGATTTCATTGCAACTGCCATTCAGCAGGGTGCCGTGGCCGTAGTAGGTGAAGCGCTTCCGGTTGATGTACCCAAAGGCGTTACTTTTATTAAGACAGTGGATAGTGCTGAAGCAGCCGGACAGATCGCGCATAATTTTTATGATAGTCCTACCAGCACGTTGAAACTTACAGGCGTTACGGGTACTAACGGAAAAACTACGATTGCTACCCTTCTGTATAAATTATTCACCTGTCTTGGATATAGATGTGGACTGATTAGTACGGTTGAAAATGTAATAGCCGGTAAAGTCATCCCTTCGACGCACACTACGCCCGATGCTATCAGCCTGAATGCTTTGATGAAAGAAATGGTTGATGAAAAATGTGTTTTTGTTTTCATGGAAGTGAGTTCCCATGCGGTTCACCAGCACCGGATAGCAGGGCTTCAGTTTGCCGGTGGCATTTTTAGCAATATCACCCACGACCATCTGGATTATCATAAAACTTTTGATGAATACATCAGGGTAAAGAAGGCTTTTTTTGATGGCCTTCCCTCCACCGCTTTTGCTATTACGAATCTTGATGAGAAAAGGGGACAGGTCATGTTGCAGAATACGCCTGCAAAAAAAATTACTTATAGTCTTCGTACGCTTTCTGATTTCAAAGGCAAGGTGCTTGAAAATACCTTAACGGGTTTGATCATGACCATCAATGATGTGGAAGTTCATTTCCGGCTCATAGGTGAATTCAATGCCTATAACCTGCTGGCCGTATACAGTGCTGCGATCTGCCTTGGTGAAGAAAGAGATCCTGTACTTCGCTGCCTGAGTAATATGACCAGTGCGGAAGGAAGATTTGATTACATCATTGCGCCCAGGGAAAGAGTGATCGGTATTATAGACTATGCACATACCCCTGATGCATTAGTGAATGTGTTGGAAACTATTAAGAAATTGAAACAGGGACACGAACAGGTGATCACCGTAGTGGGATGTGGTGGCGACCGTGATAAAGCTAAAAGACCCATCATGGGTGAAGTGGCCTGCGAACACAGTGATCAAGTGATTTTTACCAGTGACAACCCAAGAAGCGAGGATCCCCTTCAGATCATTAGGGATATGGAAGCTACACTGGGTAGTGCTTCCAAAAGAAAATACATCACGGTACCGGATAGGAAACAGGCGATCAAAACTGCCGTCACAATGGCTAAAGCTGAAGACATTGTTTTGATAGCAGGAAAAGGACATGAAAAATACCAGGAGATCCAAGGAGTAAAATACCATTTTGATGATAAAGAAGTTTTGGTGGAGATGTTTGAATTATTAGGGAAATAAATATGCTGTATCACTTATTCAAATGGTTCGAGGCTGAAAACATACACTTTCCCGGTGTGGGTTTGTTTCAGTACATCACCTTCAGAATCCTGATGGCAGTGATCTTATCATTGGTGATCACTACCGTTTTTGGGAAAAAGATCATCAACCTGCTGGTACAAAAACAAATCGGTGAAACCGTACGCGAACTTGGTCTAGCGGGCGAGCAGCAAAAAAAGGGAACACCCACCATGGGAGGACTCATTATTATTCTGGCCATCCTCATTCCCACGTTATTGCTTGCCGACCTTAATAAGGTGTACGTACGTCTGATGATATTCAGTACGGTATGGCTGGGAGCCATTGGATTTATTGATGACTATCTGAAGCTCCGCTCGAAAAAAATCGCACAGGGAAAAGGAACAGCTTATAAAAAAGCCGACAACGACGGATTGGCAGGATGGTTCAAAGTATTCGGACAAGTGGCATTGGGTATCACCGTGGGGTCTACACTCTGGTTCAATGATAATGTAAAAACCTGGCGTGAATTTGCCGGTACTCCCAGTACGGTTGACAGTACCGTGATCAAAAAAGAATTTAATGGCAGAACCAAATATTTTGTTGAAACAAAAATTCCTGTTACTACCATTCCATTTGTTAAAGGCCATGAATTTAATTATTCCAAACTCTTACCGCCACCACTCAGGGACTTTTCATGGATTCTGTACATCCTCATTGTAATTTTTATTATTACTGCCGTTTCCAATGGCGCCAACATTACGGATGGCCTGGATGGTTTGGCTACGGGCACTTCTGCCATCATCAGTGCGAGCCTGGGCATTTTTGCTTATGCAAGCGGAAGTTTTGTATTTGCCGACTATCTCAATATCATGTACATCCCGAACCTGGGTGAACTTTCTATTTTTATTGGAGCCATGATCGGATCCTGCGTTGGATTTCTCTGGTACAATTCCTATCCCGCTCAGGTGTTCATGGGCGATACCGGCAGCCTGACACTGGGCGGACTGATTGCAGCATTAGCCATTATCGTGCACAAGGAGTTATTCATTCCACTCATCTGCGGAGTTTTTTTGGTGGAGCTCTTGAGCGTGATGATTCAGGTTTCCTATTTCAAATACACGAAACGAAAACTGGGAGTTGGCAAAAGAGTGTTTCTGATGAGCCCTTTACACCACCATTTTCAAAAGAAAGGATACCATGAGTCTAAAATCGTAACAAGATTTTGGATCATCACCATATTATGTGTTGTTGTTTCTATTGTAACGCTGAAGCTGAGGTAGTGATCATGAATACCTGGTTTCTGTAAATGAATTGTTGAAAAACCACCGGCCTAATGAGAACTATTACCAACTCGTCTGAAAGATTATTGTGAAAAAAGAGGATGCAATGCAGATGAAGAACCAACCCTTCCGTACCTGAGATGCCATGAAGAACCGACTGGTCATATTAGGCGGAGGAGAAAGCGGCGTAGGTGCTGCTTTGCTGGCGAAACAATATGACTATGAGGTGATGCTGATGGATGAAAGCTCTTTGAAAGATGGTTATCGAAATGAACTTACGAGGGCGGGTGTTTTCGTATTGGAAAATGGAATTGATGAAACCTTACTCCTTCAGTCAGATGAGGTCGTAAAAAGTCCTGGAATTCCGGAAAAAAATGAATGGGTGAAAAAAATCAGGCAGAAGGGGATACCGGTGATCAGTGAGATTGAACTGGCCTTCAGACACAAAGGCAAGAGCCGCATCATTGCCATTACGGGCAGCAATGGAAAGTCAACCACCACCGCCCTGATTTATCACATCTGTAAAACGGCAGGTTTGGATTGCGCACTGGTTGGAAACATTGGTTTTTCTTTCGCACGTCAGGTGGCCATTGATCCAAAAGACCTGTATGTAGTTGAGATCAGCTCCTTCCAGCTTGATGATATTGTAACCTTCCGGCCTGATGTAGCTGTGTTGCTCAATATCACGGAAGACCACCTGGACAGGTATGAGTACCAATTTGAAAATTATGTTCGGAGCAAATTCCGCATTTCGATGAATCAGCATTCAAAAGATCACTTCATATATAATCTTGACGATGAGGTGATCACAAAATATTTAGAACAAAACCCAATTCATTCAAACCAATTACCTATCAGTATGAAGCAGAAAGTTGAAAAAGGAGCCTATATACAGAATGATGAGCTGCACCTAAAAACCAATGGGGATCAGCAACAGATGAGCATTTACGATTTCGCACTGAAAGGGAAACACAATCAATATAATACTATGGCAGCGAGTGTGGCCGGAGCCACCATGGACATCCGGAAAAATAAAATCAGGGAAGCTGTACAGACATTCGAAAACCTCGAGCACCGTATGGAACCAGTGGCTACTGTAAGAGGTGTTGAATTTATCAATGACAGCAAAGCTACCAATGTAAATTCTACCTGGTTTGCACTGGAAAGCATGACCAAGCCTACCATATTGATTCTGGGGGGTGTGGATAAGGGCAATGACTATACGCTGCTGGAACAACTGGTGGCAGAAAAAGTAAAGTCCATTGTTTGCATTGGTGTCGATAATTCAAAAATCCACGAATCGTTCAACGCGAAAGTGCCTGCCATTGTAGATACACTCAGTGCAGATGACGCGGTGGCTGCTGCTTTTCAATTGGCTAAAGTGGGCGATGTGGTGTTGTTGAGCCCAGCCTGTGCATCGTTCGACCTATTCAAGAATTATGAAGACAGGGGAAACCAATTCAAGGAGGCCGTGAAGAATTTATAAAGTGTATCCAACGATCCATTCATTATGAGAACGAAGCTTGAAAGAAAATGAGTATCCAAAAATAATTCCTTGTTCAGGCAATAGAAAATGACAATCACTACACCATGAATCCATCAACAGACATCAGGTTTTCTCAACTGGCTCATATGAAACCAGCAAGCCTGCTTAGAAATACCAGGGGGGATAAGGTGATCTGGGCCCTGGTTTTACTTCTGGTGCTGGTGTCTTTGCTGGTAGTGTACAGCGCTACCGGTTCGCTTGCTTATAAAATGTACAAAGGCAATACAGAAGTTTATTTGTTCAAACAGATAGCTTTCATAGCCATTGGCTTTTGTGTAATTTATTTTGCACACCGGGTGAATTATACCATCTATTCAAAGATTGCAAAGATTCTCTTTCTTCTTTGCATCCCTCTTTTACTGTATACTTTATTGTTTGGCGTGACGCTGAATGAAGGCAGTCGCTGGATCAGGCTACCCATTATCAACATGACCATGCAGACTTCTGACCTGGCGAAATTAGCCCTCTTCATGTTCCTTGCGCGCTTGTTGAGCAGAAAGCAGCACCAGATCAAAGATTTCAAAAAAGGTTTTTTACCAGTTATTCTTCCTGTGGCTGTTACTTGTTTGCTCATTGCGCCTGCTAATTTGTCTACTGCTTTATTATTAGGTTCCAGTTGCATGCTTCTATTATTCATTGGAAGGGTGAGTGGAAAACACCTGGCTTTGGTGATTGGCGTCGCGCTGATACCTGTATCTTTTCTGGTAATGGCTGCTGTGATCAGGCATCAATCCACGAATGATGAGGTAGTCACATCTTCCAGCCAAAAATCATCCCACTTGTTCGGCAGGGTGGATACCTGGATCAGCCGCGTGGAGAATTTTATATATGGTTCTCAGGATGCAGATGACGATCACTATCAGGTGAACCAGGCAAAGATCGCGATTGCCAGAGGTGGTTTTATAGGAAGAGGTCCTGGTAATGGTGAAGCACGAAACTTTTTACCCCAGGCCTATAATGATTACATTTTTGCTACCCTGATTGAAGAATATGGGTTGGTGGGCGGGGCTTTCATTCTGTTCATTTACCTGGTTTTCCTATACAGAAGCATACAGTTGTTTAAGAAATGCCCATTTGCTTTCGGAGCTTTTCTTGCCCTGGGTCTCAGCTTTACGCTGGTGTTGCAGGCCATGGCCAACATGGCGGTGAATGTGAATTTATTTCCAGTTACAGGAGTAACACTGCCATTGGTAAGTATGGGGGGAAGCAGCTTTTTATTTACCTGTTTATCCATAGGAATTATCCTGAGTGTGGCCAGAAATGTAGAACAGCTGGAAGGAAGGAAAAAACAAGAAGAAACCCTGGCTGGCGCACAGGAATTTGAAGAGGAAGATGATTCAGCAGAAGTAGACGAAACATCATAATGGGAAAAAAAATAATCATAGCTGGAGGCGGAACGGGCGGACATATTTTCCCGGCAATCGCTATTGCCAACGCACTGAAAAGGCTGGATGCCACGACAGAAATATTGTTTGTGGGCGCAAAGGGAAGGATGGAAATGGAAAAGGTACCTCAGGCCGGATTTGAAATTAAAGGACTTGACATATCAGGATTTAACAGAAGCTCTTTGATCAGAAATATGGGTTTGCCATTTAAGCTGGTGAAAAGTTTTTTACAGGTGAGGAAAATCATCAATGACTTCAGTCCCGATGCCGTAGTGGGCGTGGGAGGATACGCGTCATTTCCTGTACTCCGTTTTGCACAGGCCAGGCATATTCCCACATTTGTTCATGAATCCAATTCATTCGCCGGAAAATCAAACATACTGCTTGGAAAAAAAGCAACCAAAGTATTTGTAGCATCTGACGGGATGGAAAAATTCTTTCCTGCGAATAAGATTTTACTTACCGGGAACCCGGTTCGACCTGTGATCAACCCGGATGTATCGGCCATTCCTAAAGAAAAAGCCCTGGAATTTTTTGGACTCAAACTAAATAAAAAAACCCTGTTGGTCATTGGGGGGAGCCTGGGTGCAAAATCTATCAATGAAGCCATTGCGGATGGTTTGGGAGAACTGGTGAAGAATCATCTGCAGGTGATCTGGCAAACGGGTAAAACAGATGCACTAAAGTGGAAAAGCATGACTACCCTTTTACCTGAAGTATGGGTAGGCGATTTTATCAATCAAATGGAAAATGCCTATGCAGCTGCCGACATTGTTATTTCCAGGGCAGGGGCTATGGCCATTGCAGAATTATGTGTAGTTAAAAAGCCCGTTTTATTTGTGCCCTATCCATATGCAGCTGAAGACCATCAAACAGTGAATGCAAAGAACCTGGTACACAAAAACGCTGCGTTGATGGTTGAGGACAGCGAAGCAAAAAATAAATTGATAGCAGCTATTATCAGATTGTCTAAGGAAGAGCAGGAAATGAAGGAGCTGGTAAATCACATCGGCAATTACGCGATCGTGAATGCCGACGACCATATCGCAAGGGAAATTATAAAAAGTATAGAAAGTAATGAGTAGTGAATCCACTATTGAATCTTCCTCATTGATTAACCTGGAAGCGGTCAGGAAGGTGTATTTCATAGGCATCGGTGGAATTGGTATGAGCGCCATTGCACGATACTTTCATGCGCATGGTGCGGAGGTATCCGGGTATGATAAAACGGTTACAAGCTTAACCAGGTTGCTGGAAGCGGAAGGCATCCAAATTCACTATACTGAAAATTTGGATCTGCTTCCCGTAGATCCAGACCTGGTGGTATATACGCCGGCGGTTCCAAAGGAACACACCGAACTGGAATATTTTAGAAAGCAGGGATTCAGGGTGGTCAAGCGCAGCGACGTATTGCAGGCTATCAGTGCGCATGATTTCAACATATGTGTGGGAGGAACCCATGGAAAAACCACTATTTCAACCATGATCGCTCACATCCTCCGGCACAGTGGATTTGGTTGTACTGCTTTCCTGGGAGGGGTTTCCGTGAATTACCAAACTAAT
>JANLYU010000458.1:0-3841 GCA_031365785.1 Flavisolibacter sp.
TACTGATCTGGGCTGTTATGGCGGTGATATAAAAACACCCAATATCGACCTACTTGCCTCGAAAGCACTCTTGTTCACCAATTTTCACACGGCCCCACTATGCGCACCAACACGAAGTATGATCTTGTCAGGAAATGATAACCATGTGGCAGGAATGGGCTCTATGTTTTCTGTAAAAGGAACGACCAGGGAGGGGAAACCCGGTTATGAACACCACCTGACTGACAGAATAGTAACTGTAGCGCAACTATTAAAAGATGGAGGTTATCAAACATTCATGGCAGGCAAGTGGCATTTAGGAAGTGAAGATGCCTATCTTCCATATGCTAAAGGATTTGAAAAAAGTTTTGCCTTACTCAATGGCGGTGCGAATCATTTCAATAATAACCAAATATTTGTAAACGAACCTCCTCAATACCGGCTGGATAATCAAATCGTACTTTTTCCCGAAGGAAAATATTCAACGGATGTTTACACCGATAAAATGATTGAGTTTATTAAAAATGGACAAAAGGACAAACCCTTCTTTGCCTATCTTACTTATACTGCACCCCATTGGCCACTCCAGGTCCCTGCTGATTATATAGACAAATACAAAGGCCGATATGATATAGGATACGATTCACTAAGAGTGATCCGTTTTAACAATCAAAAGACTTTGGGAATAGTACCTGCTCATGCAACGCTTGGGCCCAGGAACCCTAAGATCAAACTTTGGATACAGCTTTCACCAGAAGAAAAAAAGGTCGAATCCAGAAAAATGGAAATTTATGCTGCTATGGTAGATAACCTCGATGAACATATAGGCCAGCTGATTAGTTTTTTGAAAGACTCAAAACTATTTGATAATACAGTAATCGTTTTTATGTCGGATAATGGAGCAGCTGGTGAAGATTTTTATAATGACCCAATCAACTTCGGCCCGTACTTGCGCGAACATTATGATAACAGTTATGAAAATATGGGCAAAGCTTCTTCTTTTGTTTCATACGGCCCGCAATGGGCACAGGCTGGGGCTGCGCCATTCAAATTATTTAAAGCCTATGCAACGGAAGGCGGTGTCGTAACTCCTCTGATCATATTTGGCAAATACGTAAAAAGAAAACCTGGTCTTCAAAATGTATTTCTCAATGTAATGGATCTTGCTCCTACTTTCCTGGAATTAGCTGAATTGAAATACCCGGGAATATATAACCAGAAAAAAGTAACACCCATGTTAGGTGAATCGTTTCTCTCGTTTATAGGTGGGAAAACAGATATCATTCATCATAGTAATTATGTGTATGGACTGGAACATGATGGTCAATGCCTTTTGATAAAGGGAAATTGGAAGATCACTAATATCACCAAGCCCTTCGATGAATCTGCATTTGCTTTATATAACCTGGGTGATGACAAAGGAGAAACTAAAGATCTTTCAAAGTCAAATCCTGCTAAATTCAAAGAGATGCTGGAGGAATGGGAAAAATTTAAAAAGAAAGTAGGCGTTATACCAAAGGAGAAAGGAGAATAGAGTTTATGTTGAAAGTGGATACACTAGAATTTTTATTTATAAATATTGGCTTTGTCGTTATGGCGGGTTATATATTTTTACATTCAAACCAAAACTATAATTTATGAATCAGATGAAAACAGTAGTTCTGTTCATCATATTATCTGTATCAATCAATACAACAAGCGCTCAGGATAACTGGGTATCTTATTCAAAAGCTGTTTCTACAAAAGGATATGAAGGCCATCGTTTCCGCCTGACAGCGATGATAAAATCAGATCCGGCAGACGACAGCGCTTCAGCGCGCTTATGGGCAAGAGCAGACAAGGAAAAAGGAATTGGTTTTTTTGAGAACATGGGGGACAAGCCGATCAGGAGTAAAGACTGGAAAACGTATACCATCTCAGGCAAAATTGATACGGGGGTTTACCAGCTAGCCTTTGGCGCCTTATGCCAGTACAATGGTAAATTTTATTACGACGATCTGAAGCTGGATATAGAAACCTCCAAGGGCAAATGGACAAACATATTTACGGAAAATTTTGAAAACGGAAATGATATCCTCCAGCAGGGAGTTCAGCGGGGACATTCAGGGTTCAACCAACAGTATGCGGCATCCATCGTACAGGTAGATGGTAAAGGAAAAGCGCTGTTGATCGAGGGGAAGGAGGTGCCAAATTATGGCGTGAACACCAAAGTGGGAAAATTCGCGGATGTTAACGGCATCAAATTGTATTATGAAATTTATGGCAATGGTGCACCGCTGGTAGTTTTACATGGCAATGGGGGCTCCATTGAAAGTGCTTCCTCTTTTTATCCCGATCTTATCAAACAATATAAAGTCATTGCCATTGACAGCCGCTCGCAGGGAAAGTCAACCACCACCAGTGAACCGCTTACTTATGATAACATGGCCAGTGATGTGAATGCATTGCTGGACCAGCTGCACATGGATTCTGTTTTTGTGTGGGGACAGAG
The DNA here is from genome assembly GCA_031365785.1 of Flavisolibacter sp. Classification (GTDB taxonomy): domain Bacteria; phylum Bacteroidota; class Bacteroidia; order Chitinophagales; family Chitinophagaceae; genus Flavisolibacter. The sequence continues at coordinate 2,471 of JANLYU010000458.1, forward strand.
CGATGGGGCCATTTTGGCTTTACTGCTGGCCAAGGATTACCCTAAAAAAGTGAAACGCGCATTGGCGTACAGTCCAAATATACAGCCCGACAGCCTGGCGGTATTTCCATGGGCGATAACGGCACTGCATAAAATTGTCAAGTAAAGTAAAGACGAGAAGCAAAGAGCATTGAACCAGATGATGCTCGACTACCCGAATATTCCTTATGCGGAACTTTCCAAAATAAAAGCGCCTGTGTTAATGATGTCTGGCGACAGGGATGTTATCCGCCCCGAACACATTTTAAAAATGTTTCAAAGCATTCCCAACTCGCAGCTGTGCATTTTACCGGGTGCAACGCATGGCGGTGCATGGGAAAAGAAAGCATTATTCCTTACGATCATGAATGACTTTTTCAATAAGCCTTTCGAAATGCCTGATACAAAAAGCTGGTTTGTGCAATAGCGGAAGATTTCCTTCAACGTATTAACTTTAAGGTTGTATTTACGATAAGCGCTATGTTAGGTAACATACAGAAAGGCTATAGTTGTGTGGATGAACAAACCTGGTGTATGTCAACATTCATTTTTTATATTTTGCTGGTTTCTTTTGTAGTTTCTTGTAAATCTCCTGATACATTGAAGGTTAAAAGTGCTTTGCCCGAAGGCACTTTGAAAGGCGATACTTCCTTGAATAAATTCAACAAAGATCGATCATCGAAATTAGGGTTCTATGAACTTGACGGGGACAGCGTTGTTGTTCCCCCATTTGAAATAGAGGTTTTATTAAGTCAGAAAGCAAAGGACAGAATTGTCAACAACCATGAAACGATTGTCATTGATGCTTTTCTGGAAGGCACACCAAAAGACCCCAAAAAAGCGCACCTTGAAGAAGATGGTTCTTTTTATGTCGGAACTGCAAAAAGAGAAATAGTTTACGGACAAGTTGCAAGGTTTAACAATTTGAAATTTCCCAAGAAATTATACGACCAACTTTCAGACAAAGATGCTAATTTGACTGTAGATGTTTATACAGGAGGAAAATCTGCACTATAATAATATTTCTAATAGTGTGACTAGACGCATTTCATTCAAACCAACTTTGATTTCTAACCTTTTAATAAATAAAGAACTTCGGTTGACAAAAGATGTTTTTCATCCCAACCATCGGCAATACTTGTTGGTTATCGGCAACTATCCGAACAGTTTTAATTATATTATTGATTAAAGCGGGATTAATAATACGTGTTGATAAAGGCTATAATGATTGTTGCACTTATCATAGCCATGGCGTTGGCGGTAGGTAATTTCAAAATAATTTTCATAAAATTAATAGGACAGCTGAAAATCTTTATAATACTCATTTATTAACCCAAAATATTGTAATGTATG
>JANLYU010000019.1:0-11636 GCA_031365785.1 Flavisolibacter sp.
GTCCAGTTTTCCTTCCAATGCTGCGGTGATCATGGACCGTGTGAAAGAAAGTTTTATCCGGTTGCCCTTTCCAAAAGTTCCACCCGTCCATCCGGTATTGATCAGCCAAACATTTACTTGATGCTGTTCCATTTTCTTACCCAGCATATCGGCATATTTACCTGGATGTAAAGGAAGGAAAGGTGCCCCAAAGCAAGCACTGAATGTAGGTTTGGGTTCAGTTATTCCAGTTTCTGTTCCAGCAACTTTAGCAGTATATCCGGAAATGAACTGGTACATCGCCTGTTCTTTTGTAAGTTTTGAAATCGGAGGAAGTATGCCGTAGGCATCACAAGTGAGAAAGAAAATATTTTTTGGGATTTTTCCAATCGATGGGTGTTGAGTATTGCAGATAAAATCCAGCGGGTAGGAAACTCGCGTATTCTCTGTAATCGATCCGTTATCAAAATTGACCCGGTTGGTGCCAGGAAAGAACTGAATATTTTCAACGATAGCACCAGGTCTTATGGCATGAAAGATTTCTGGTTCTTTTTCAGCCGAAAGGTTAATCAGTTTGGCATAACATCCGCCTTCAAAATTGAACACATTGTCTTCTGTCCATCCATGCTCGTCATCACCAATGAGTTTTCTTTTAGGATCAGCGCTCAATGTAGTCTTGCCGGTTCCACTCAGGCCAAAGAAGATGGCGGTATCCCCTTGCATTCCCACATTGGCGGAGCAATGCATGCTCAGTACATTTTTTTCAAGTGGTAATAAATAATTGAGTATAGTAAATATTCCTTTTTTAGTCTCGCCTGTATAACCACTTCCCGCAATGATGATGGTTTTATGTTTGAAAGAAACCACCGTGGCATTGTGCTGCCGGGTACCACACTCCGTGGCATTTAATTGCAGGCCTGGCGCACTGATTACCTGCCATTCGGGTTCAAAATCATCCAGCTCTTCTTCTTCTGGACGAATAAACATATTGTAGGCAAAAAGACTGGTCCATGGCTTTTCACTAATTACACGAATTTTCATCTGGTAACGTGTATCTGCACAGGCAGTACAGTCGCGTATCCATATTTCGGGTTGAAGATTCAAATAGTCATTGACCTTTTGCTGAATCAGAAAAAAATATCTTTCTTCAATAGGCTGGTTGAACTCATTCCAGTGAACCGTATTTTTGGTTACCTCATCACATACGATGAACTTATCTTTTGGAGATCTTCCGGTGAATTCTCCGGTTGAAACAGAGAGTGCGCCTGAATCCGTAAGTACGCCTTCTCCCATGCGTAAGGTGTCTTGAATAAGTTCGTCTGGAGGGGATTGATAGTGAATGCTTTCGATATGTTTTAGTCCAAGCTTCACCAGGTACTTCCTGGGAAGAAAAATTGTAGGTACAGCCATAAAAAGCAATCGATGTTTGTTAGAAGGTGAAGGTAAGTCATAATATTTTCGGCTCATAGGTCACGTGTAGGAGGTACACAAAGCAGATGTGATTTATTGAAATAATATTTGATGAGTTTTTTTGTCATTTCGGTTACTTTGTCTGTCAGTTAATTACTTATAATGAAAAATCTTCCTTTAAATCCTCAGCTTTTTATTACCAACAGGAAACGGTTTACAGAACGCATGAAGCCAGGTTCAATTGCCCTTTTTGTCAGTAATGATGAAGTTCCCAGTAATGGCGATGCCCTATATCGTTTCAAACAAAACAGCGACCTGTATTGGCTGAGTGGCATTACCCAGGAAGATTCGATGGTTATTTTTTTTCCCGGAAATCCTGATCCCGCTTTCAGAGAGGTACTGGTACTTGTCCGGCCCAATGAGGTCAAGGAAAAATGGGATGGGAAGCGTCTACGCAAAGAAGAAGCAACCAGGATCAGTGGCATTAAAACGATAGTCTGGCTCGACATGATCGATGCGCTTTTGCAAACCTGGATACACCTCGCGGACAGCATTTATCTTGATACGAATGAAAATGACCGTAAAGCTAGTTTGCTGCGGACCCGTGATTTTCGTTTTGCAGATGAAATAAAAACCAGGTATCCACTCCACCAGTTAGAACGGTCGGCCAGGTTGATGAAAGAATTAAGGAGTATTAAAACCACTTGGGAAGTGGAAGTTGTTCAACAGGCAATTGATATCACTAAAAATACTTTTGTCAGGTTACTTCGGTTTATCCGGCCGGGCGTAATGGAATACGAGATTGAAGCTGAAATCGTTCATTCTTTTCTTTCCCAACGTTCAAGTGGTGAAGCTTATGGCAGCATCATTGCCAGCGGAGACCGGGCACGTACGCTCCATTATGTTTCTAACAATGAACCATGCCTCAGCGGAGAAATGCTGTTAATGGATTTTGGTGCCACCTATGGCGGTTATAACGCTGACCTAACCCGGACCATTCCTGTAAATGGTAAATTTACAAGAAGGCAAAAGACCGTGTACAATGCCTGTCTTTTTTTGCATGATTATGCCAAAAGCCTGCTGAAGCCAGGCATTTCTATTATAAAATATACGGAAAAGGTAGGGGAAGCGGCAACCCAACAGTTTCTCAAAATCGGACTGCTTAAGAAAACGGATATCAAAAATGAAGATCCGGAGAACCGTGCTTATCGAAAATATCTTTACCATGGAATTTCCCATCATTTAGGAATTGATGTACATGACCTGGGAACCAGAACATCGCCAATCCGGCCGGGAATGTTGTTTACGGTAGAACCAGGTATATATATCGAAGAGGAAAAAATGGGGATACGCATTGAAAATAATGTATGGATTACGAAGAATGGAAATCAGGATCTGATGAAGGACATCCCCATCACGGTGGAAGCAATTGAAGCTTTGATGAAACGATAATGATCCATTTTAAACATTTTGTAAAGCCCAATTTATGATGAACTCTTCACGCTGAGTGGCGTCACTACTTATCAAAACTTTAATTTTCAGTTAGGGCGCTATTTTTTAGTTTCGTAGGTCTCAGCTTCAGCGCAGAAATTAATCAATTAAAAGTCTTCAAGGATATTGCGGACGGAGAACGGACATGAAACAACTTCCCAATCTTTTCACGCTGCTCAATTTGGTTTTTGGTTGCATCGCTATTGTGCTCATTTTGCAGACGGATGAAACCATTGTCATGCTCGAGAACACAGGCGCCACTCAGGTTATTTTGCCAGAAAAAATCTGGATGGGCGCACTTTTTATTTTTGGAGCTGCTGTCATTGACTTTTTGGATGGGTTTTTGGCAAGAATAATGAAGGCTCCATCTGAATTGGGAAAACAACTCGATTCGCTGAGCGATGTGGTGAGTTTTGGTGTGGCACCAGGTATGATTATTTACCAGTTACTAAGAATCAGTTACGCCAGGGAACCCAATGGCATTGACATCAGCGTGGTAGTGTTGCTGCCAGCCTTTATTTATACTGCTGCGGCAGCGTGGCGGCTGGCTAAGTTCAACCTTAGTACCAACCAGCAACATAGTTTCAGGGGTATTCCTTCGCCTGCAGCAGCTTTGTTAGTTGCTTCTTTTCCGCTCATTATCTTTTACCGTTATTACCAGATTCAGGAATGGTTCATCAACCGGTGGCTTCTGTACGGTGTCATTTTTTTACTCAGCTACCTGATGCTTAGTAAACAAAAATTTATGTCTTTGAAATTCAGTGATTACTCTTTCAAAAGGAATGCACCGAAATACCTTTTACTGATGGTTGCAGTTGCGGGGATTATAATTTTAAAATGGCTGGCTGTTCCCCTTATTTTTATTGCTTATGTGCTTTTATCTTTTTTTTCTGCGGAAGACCATCCGGCCAAAGAAATACCTGTTACTGCGTTTTAAAACATGAGGAGATGCCAGTATAGGCGCTGCAATACTCTGAACAGTTTTGCTTACGTTTGCGCTTAAATTCTTGCGATGAAATTTGATGTTCAGGTAAAGGTGATGCCGTTGAAAGAATTGCTGGATCCGCAGGGAAAGGCCGTGATGACGGGACTGGGCCATCTTGGATTCAAACAAGTGACGGAAGTGCGGATTGGTAAAAATATCACCCTGCAGATAGAAGCTTCAACCAGAGAAGAAGCACAAAGGATGGCTGAGGAGGCAAGTAAAAAACTTCTTGCCAATGCCGTTATGGAATATTACGAAATCACCATCGAGGAGCACCATGTTTAGAATTCCTGTTTCATTTGTAATCTTGCTCGTATCAAGTGGAAGACCCTAATCAAAAAGACGATTCGGATATAATGGCTCCCATCGCAAAGAGCAGCCAGTTGTACCTGGTTCCCACACCTATTGGTAATTTAAAGGATATCACTTTGCGCGCGTTAGAGGTATTAAAAGCTGTAGATGTGATACTCGCGGAAGATACCAGAAACACGGTAAAGTTGCTCCGCCACTACCAGATCCAAACACCATTGTCGCCTTATCACCAGCACAATGAGCACAAGATCCTGAAGCATCTTGTGGATCAAATGCTGACTGGTAAAACCATGGCCCTGGTAACGGATGCAGGAACACCGGGTATATCCGATCCGGCTTTCTTACTGGTTAGGGAATGCATTAAAAATAATATCACCATAGAAACGTTACCTGGCGCTACTGCCTTCGTACCTGCCCTGGTCAACAGCGGACTGACAACCAACCGATTTTCATTCGAGGGTTTCCTGCCATTAAAAAAAGGCAGGCATACACTCCTCACTCGGTTGTCTGAAGAAGAGAGAACCATGATTTTTTATGAATCGCCTGTTCGGCTGGTGAAAACATTGGAGGACCTGTTGAATTATTTTGGAAAAGATAGAAAATGCAGTGTAAGCCGGGAATTGACCAAGATGTTTGAAGAAAATGCACGGGGTTCGTTGCAAGAAGTGGCCGAACATTTCAGGAAAAAAAATGTCAAAGGGGAATTGGTCATTGTGGTCCAGGGTAAAGAATAACAAGGCTGGTTGTTTATGTCAGGGAAATCATTTATTTGCGCATGGATATTAATAAGAGGATGATCACTAAAATTTGTACAATGAAACTTTTCATGTGGAGCTGTTTGGTAATTTTTATTTCTCCTATGGTAAAAGCCCAGCCAGACCGGTGGCAGCAACGGGTAAAATATACCATGACTGTTGATATGAATGTTCAGACTAACCAGTTGGCAGGCAAGCAAAAACTGGAATATTTCAACCAGTCACCCGACACCCTGTCCCATGTATTCTTTCATGTGTACTGGAATGCGTTTCAACCCAACAGTATGATGGATGTTCGCAGTCGCCGGCAGGGAACGATTTCAAGAAAAGACCGTCAGGGGAATGACATTCCAGACTGGGATCCAAGGGTGGAGGACAGGATAGAGCATCTGACGGAAGATGAAATCGGGTATGAAAAAATATCCTTTGTAAAAATGAACGGACGGATTCAGAAAATGAAATGGCATGAAACCATTCTTGAGGTGTTGCTGGATCAGCCCATTCTACCCAGGTCAAAGAACACTTTTGAAATGGAATGGACATCCCAGGTACCGCTTCAGATCAGGCGGAGTGGAAGAGATAACCCCGGAACCATGGTCCGTTATACCATGACACAATGGTATCCAAAACTGTGTGAATATGATTATGAGGGCTGGCACCCAACCCCCTATATCGCACGGGAATTTTACGGTGTATGGGGCGATTATGACGTAACTATTTCTATAGATAAGCAATATATGCTTGCAGGCAGTGGTCATCTCCTCAATGCCAATGCAGTGGGTTTTGGCTATGAAGAACAACCTCTCAAAGTGAAAGAACCAAATGGCAATAAAATGACCTGGCATTTCCTTGCCCCCATGGTGCATGATTTTGCCTGGGCTGCTGATCCGGGTTACAAACACCTGGTAAGAAAGATTCCGAAAGGTCCCACTATTCATGTGGTATACAAAGGGCAGGCATCCAGGGTGGCATTTGAAAATCTTTCTGCTGCTTCAAAAGCCGGATATGGAAATGATTTCAACCGGTATGCTGCTGGCTGGGATCAGCAGTGGGAAGCAGTGGCAGATGCTGCAGTTACCGTTTTCCCTTTCATCAAAAAGACCTTTGGAGAGTATCCTTATCAGCAATATTCATTTATTCAGGGAGGTGATGGAGGCATGGAATATCCCAATTGTACCATGTTATCAGGTCCTGGTCTTGGCACTGTTTTCCACGAATGGATGCATACCTGGTACCAGATGCAGCTGGCAACCAATGAGTCTGAATATCCATGGATGGATGAAGGTTTTACAGAATGGGCAACGGATAGGGTAGAAGAGTATTACAGGCAGCAGGTAAGCAGGAGAACTCTCTCCAATAATCCAGTAGCTCTTCATCAACTCGATTCTGCTGCTATGGCTCCGCCTGCACTTCATCAAACTATTTATTCTACTTACCTGGGGTTGGCGAGAAGCGGCAGGGAAGAACCTATGACCACACATGCCGATCATTACAACACCAATTATGCGTATGGCAGTGCTGCCTATTCCAAAGGTGGTGTTTTCATGGAGCAGCTGGGTTACATCGTGGGCGCTGAAGTGCGTGACAAAATCTTACTGGAATATTATAGGTTATGGCACTTCAAACATCCCAATGTGAATGATTTCATGCGTGTGGCGGAAAAAGTTAGCGGGCTTCAGCTGGACTGGTACAGGGAATACTGGATCAATACTACAAAAACTATAGATTACAGAATTGACAGTCTCGAGGAATCTAATGGGATAACCAGCATACAATTACGAAATATGGGCATGGTTCCAATGCCATTAGATATCAAAATCACTTTCAGGGATGGAAGCAGTGAGTGGCACTATATTCCGATGAGTCTGATGTTTGGAGAAAAGCCGGCAGAGGAAGGACAGCAGGCAAGAAAAACGTATGAACCTTGGAAATGGACACATCCAACTTACAGGATATCAACTTCCAGGAAACTTACGGATATCATTGAAGTGGAAATTGATCCCACCTTTCGCATGGCCGATATCAATAGAAAAGACAACAAGCTGGAATTGAAGTGGCCATAGGCCACAAAAAATCCCATCGCCGTAACAATGGGATTCATAATAAGTTGGAAATATTAAGCTTGTTCCACGATTCCAGCTTTCACTGCATACATCACAAGGCCGGCCATGGATTTGACACCTGTTTTAGTTTTAAGTTTATCCCGTATGGCTTCAACTGTTCGCGGACTAAGGTCAACCATATCGGCAATTTCTTTGGTACTTTTCTCTTCACACATTAATTTCAGAATGGTTACTTCTTTTTCGGTGAGATGTACATCAGGAGTAGACGATTCGGAAGGTTTTTTGGTGCGCAAGCCATTGAGAAGCGCCTTGTTGGTAAGATCATTGAAAAAGAATTCCTGTTCATAGCAGGTGCGGATAGCCTGGTAGATAGTTTCTGAATCGGACTCTTTAGTAAGGTAAGAATTCGCCCCTATCTCCATCATCTTAGTAATAATAGAAGCATCGTTGTTCATGGAAAGCATAATGACTTTCATTTCAGGATAGAGCTTCTTAATTTCAGGTAAAGTAGTATATCCATCCATGATCGGCATATGTATATCCAATAATATAACGTCAGGCTTTATATGTTTGAGTAGATTGAGTAATTGCATGCCGTTCTCGGCCTCGGCGATCATCTGAATATCCTTGCGGCTGGAGAGGGAAGTTTTTACACCGGTACGGAAGAGCGCATGGTCATCAGCAATAGCAACTTTAATAACAACATCAAGATTTTTCATAAGGAATTTTTTAAATATTGGTTTCTATGGTCTTATTCTGAATGCAAATTGGTAAAAACCTCTTGCATTTAGTATAGTATTAATACGTGATTTCCAATTGCGTAAAGTACGATTACTTAGAAAAAATTCAATTCTCTATTTGACGCATAGGAAAGTTACCGATGCTATTATTAGTAAAGTTACGATGATGTAAGTAATTACCGAATGATTAAAATAGGGCAGTAATGCTCTTGTGGCCGCTTATCAGATCCTGTAGTTTTGTTATAGAAAGTTGATTGAAAAGACAAGCCGCCAAGCCTCTGTATCCAATGTCCTAGTAACCGTCCAGTAAGTTTTTGCAAATCCAATACCATTGAAAACCCAGGCGACCTCTCTGAAACAATCAACTTTTCTTTTTGACGTCCTCAACGCTTCATAAAAAATTCCGGCCGCCGCCGGAATTTTTATAGGCTCCATCCCATTGAATCATAATCAATCTCAGGTACTCATATCCCTTGTCCAGGCTACGATTAAATACCCGCTTCCTCTGGACCTAGTAAATACCACAAGGCTAATTTCAGGTACTATTGGCCTTGCAGGAGGGTTTAAAAATGTTTTATTTTGATAAGAAACCTAACCTATGCTACTGATGATGTATTTAGGGAATGACCTGATCGAGTCAGTTCCCGTAAAACTGGAAAGTCTGTCACAACCTGGTTACCTGGGACAATTTAAAAGGGTTTTGAAAGAAAAATATGCATTGCTGATTCAGGAATATGGCAGCGGTCCGGACTTTTTGGTTATTCAAACCACGCCAGCCCAGAGTTCCACGAAGCAATAATTTTCATGACCATTTCTTTTTCAGGAACAATTTCCTTTTCCATTATTTATTGTTTGATCCTATCCAGTTGATTCCATATCACCTGCAGCAGCACCACCATCATCGCAGTATAATACAACAGCAGGTCAAACTGGTCAAAAGCAGTTCGTGAAAAGGTTTTAAATTTCATAAGAAATAGCGGTTTAAACAGCACGCACAATATCCTTAAAAAATGAAGTAAAACGCTATAGCAGCATATCACAATCAAAAAATATTTGTATAACATAATTTTTTTTAAAGGAATCTGGTTGATTTAGTATCAACCAGATTATAGAATTCAATTACCACCAACCAATACAATCTCCAAATTGGTAAACGAAATAACCCACCATGAACCAGGCGCCATACCTTCTCATGACATTCTTTACCACACTAAATAAAGTTCCCCAGGTTGCACTGCCATTCAAAAGTGCCTCGTAGCTGGCAATGAGTTCTTTTATACCTTTTGCCACTCCAATAACATCTACCATGCAATTCATAATTTGCTGAGGCGTGGTTTTGGATTGTGGGTCATAGGTAGCCTGAATTTGTTCATAGCTAGCTACAATAGATCCTGAAAAAAATATCATAGGATCATCTATGGCAAAATAGTCTGTCAGCTTTTCCCCATAATGGAGTGCTACATAATTAACGATCTGTGTATTGAAGGGTAACAAGTTACTTCTGATCTCGGCATCATTACCGCTTTGGAGTAGGGTTGTATTTAACCCTTTGTATAAGCCTACCATACTTCCGTAATCCTTGTAATATGGGCTGAAAAAAAATGATTTTTTTTGTGGCGGTATAACAGAGGAATGCCCCGTGATCCCCAGGCTACACACCATGACTAAGGCTAGTACATGTTTCATGAATGTAATTTTTGTTGCTTACTCTGTTGTAACGGTTTTCAGCATTTCCCGCAGCAGTGGCCAGCTGTGGAACAAAAATAATTTCAGCGAAAAGGGATTCAAGGTGAAATACACCTGATTTAATCAGTCATTTGCGAGCTGTGTTTCAGTGCTCTGTAAATGTTGATAGGAAAAGCTTTATCGTATAGTAATTGCAAACCATCCAATTCAATTAGGTGGCACATAGGCTTTCCCATAAAAAAAACTCCGTAAAACGGAGTTTTTAATTAGGCGTCATTCTTATTCAACCTCCTACGGCAAGCATGTAGTGGGAGAGTAAGAATGACAAAGATGTAAGTATGGATAATAGAAATGCATTCAATGAATTATCTGGATGGTGGAATTAAAGTTAATGAGTTAGTTTAATTTGTTTTGCAATTTCGTTCATCGCGTGAAATAGATCGTCCATTTGAAATATTTTTCGGTCAGAGGGCGATTTGTTTTTGCATCATCATCTTCCGTAAATTGATAAGGCCATACCGCATCCTTCCAAGCGCCGTATTGATGCTGCAATTAGTTACTGCGGCAATTTCCTTGAAACTCATATCCCCATAATGCCGCAGAATAATCACTTCCCTTTGGTCATCTGGCAATTGGTCAAGCATGTCTTTAACCCGGTTGTAACTTTGGCGCTTGATCATTTTGGTTTCAGCACTTTCTTCCGAAAAATTCAAAACCTCAAAAATGTCCTGGTCTTCACTGTTTCTGATAACCGGCGTCCTTTTCACTTTTCTGAAATGATCCACACAAAGATTGTGAGCAATACGCATTGCCCATGGCAGGAATTTGCCTTCTTCTGTATAACGCCCTCCTCGTATGGTATCGATAATTCTAATGAACACATCCTGGAAAATGTCTTCCGCCAGGTATTTGTCCTTGACAAGAAAATAGATTGAAGTATATAACTTGTCTTTATGCCGCAAAACCAGTATTTCAAGGGCATTCACATTCCCTGCATTGAACGAATGAATTAATTCGTGATCGGACAGTCTGGATAATAGGTTCATAAACTCTACAGTTTGAGTGGTTCAAGGATAAGGAAACATTAAAATTGGAAATTAACTGAGTAGAGTTTGTGCGATAGGCAGGTGTAGTTGATTAATTGTCGGGAAATGGATTGTTGCTATAAAAATAGAATTCTTTTTCAAATTTTGCAATATTTATTGCTCTTCCATTTATATAATTCAGTCAAGGAACTGTTAAGGTTTTAATGACTAAACTTCTTAGCAACTCCGTTAATTTTGCATCTTCATATGAAAGAAAAGACAATCAAGCGGGTTAAAAATGCTGAGGTCGCTACCAAGGTGCAGCCTATATTTATCAAAGGGGCAAGGGTCCATAACCTGAAGAATATTGATGTGTCCATACCCAGAAATCAACTGATTGTGGTTACTGGTGTTTCCGGATCTGGAAAGTCTTCGCTTACAATTGATACACTTTTTGCTGAAGGGCAGCGCAGGTATGCCGAGAGTTTGAGCGCTTATGTAAGGCAATTTCTGAACCGAATGGACAAACCGGATGTGGATTATATCAAAGGACTTGCTCCAGCAATTGCCATAGAACAAAAAGTGATCACCCGAACTCCAAGGAGCACGGTAGGAAGCATGACAGAGATCTATGACTACCTGCGTCTTTTATTTGCCCGTGCCGGTACCACCATTTCTCCCGTGTCTGGTAAAGAGGTAAAAAAGGATGATGTCAAAGAGGTGCTGGATGTAATTCAACAGGTACAGAAGGGGAGCAGGATATTTATACTGTCCTCATTCAAACAGCATAGGAACCGCATACCCAGGGAAGAGCTCAGCATTCTGATGCAAAAAGGATTTTCCAGGGTGTATGTTTCTCCTTTTTCAACTCAATTAAAGCAAAACCAGGCAGGGGAGGGTAAAATTTATCAAATCGAACAATTGCTCGAAGAAAAAGGTGATGTCTTCCACACAGTTTTCCAAAATCCTGAAAACGTTTACCTGCTGATTGACAGGATGGTGGCCAAACTGCTGGATGAAGATGATGAACACCGCCTGTCAGATTCTATCAGTACTGCATTTTATGAAGGGGAAGGGGATGTTTATCTGGAGATCGATGGAAATAAAATGCTGCATTTCAACAACCGTTTCGAGTTGGATGGTTTGACCTTCGAAGAACCCTCTCCCAATTTATTTTCATTCAATAATCC
>JANLYU010000034.1:0-5556 GCA_031365785.1 Flavisolibacter sp.
TGAAGCTTCTATCAAATACCTCAGGGGGAAAAAATTCGAACTGTATCCCGATTTTCCAAATGGCGCCATGGCTGATGTAAGCGATTATAACCAGGGAAAAAGAGGAGGAAGAATTAAAGTTCGGGCACACATTGAAGAACTGGATAAAAAAACATTGCTGGTGAAGAGTGTGCCTTATGGCATTACTACCTCTGGACTGATGGACAGTATTGTAAAAGCCAACGACGCGGGAAAAATCAAGATCAGGAAAGTGACCGACAACACTGCCGCCGAGGTGGAGATTCAGGTGGACCTGGCCCCGGGGATATCGCCCGATATCACCATTGATGCCCTGTATAAATTCACGGACTGCGAAATTTCTGTATCTCCCAATACCTGTGTGATCATTGATCAGAAACCGGTTTTTCTAGGTGTCCATGAATTGCTCAAAATATCTGCCGACAATACCAAAAACTTATTGCAGCGGGAACTTGAAATAAGGTTGGTGGAATTACAGGAAAAATGGCATTACACTTCACTTGAAAAAATATTTTTTGAAGAGAAGATCTATAAAGAGCTCGAAAAAAAACATGAAACATGGGAGAAAGTGATCGCCGGTATTGACAAAGCATTCCTCCCTTTTACCAGGCAATTAAAAAGAGCAGTGACGCGCGAAGACATTTTAAGACTGACAGAAAAACCTGTCCGTCGTATTTATAAGCTGGATATCGAGGAACTGAATGTTCAGATCAGGGATCTCGATACACAGATCAAGGAAGTAAAAAACCACCTGGCCCACCTGAACGATTACGCCATTGCCTGGTTTGAAGGACTGCTGAAAAAATATGGCAAGGGCAAGGAAAGAAAAACTGAGATCAAACAACTGGAAATTATAGAAGCCAAGCAGGTGGCAATAGCCAATACACGGGTGTACATGAATAGGGAAGAAGGTTTTATTGGAACCACCTTAAAACGAGATGAGTTTCTGGTGGAATGTTCTGACCTGGATGACCTTATTGCTTTTACCAAAAGAGGCATCATGAAGGTGGTAAAAGTGCAGGACAAAGTGTTTATAGGAAAAGATATTTTATATGCGGCGGTCTTCAGGAAAGGCGACGAACGCACTACTTATAACATGATATATACGGATGGAAATTCCGGAACCTCGTATGCTAAACGATTCAATGTTCTTGGAGTTACAAGAGATAAAGAATATGACCTGACCAAAGGTCACGAAAAAAGTAAGGTACACTACCTCACCGCCAACCCCAATGGCGAAGCTGAAATTGTGAAGGTGAATTTAAGTCCCGCCTGTTCGGCACGAAATAAGGAATTCGAATTCTTTTTTGAAGAACAGGAAATCAAAAGCAGGAGCAGCATAGGTAACCAGGTTACTAAATATCCGGTTCGGACGATCAAATTTAAAGAAGCCGGTGTAGCTACCCTGGGTAGTATCAAATTATGGTTTGACGATAAGTTTGGCCGCCTGAATCATGAGGGTAAGGGTATGCAGCTAGGCGACTTTGATCCGGAAGACCAGTTACTGGTGGTATATACAGATGGTAGCTACGAACTGACCGACCAGGAGCTGACACAGCGTTTCAACCCTGAAGAAGTTATGCTGGTGGAAAAATTCAATCAGGAAAGAATCATTACTGCTGTGTACCTCGATCAGGAAAAGCTCCAGTACAATGTAAAAAGGTTCAGGATAGAGACCACTACGCTGAGAACAAAATTTGTATTTATCAAGGAAGGAAATGGCAACCTGCTGGAAGCCGTATCTACTGAGGAAGAACCGCTGCTGGTAGTGCAATCCGGCAAAGGTTCCCAGGTAAGGAAAGCCAAATTTAAAATGGCGAAGATGGTGGAAGTGATGGGGTGGAAGGCAGTGGGAGCCAAACTCGTGGATTACAAGAAAAATATCACTATGGAATGGGATGCAGGCTCCAAACCCAAACAAACTGAATTGTTTTAAAGGATCCCGGGTATTATAGAATTAGAGGATTCACATCACTTTTTCTTTCTTCTGATTTTCACCGCAGCACTTTTTTCCAGGTTGCTGGAAAGTCTTACTTCGTACCTTTTCTTTCCATCATACACCAGCATCAATGCAGTATTGGGAGGAATGGAACCGAGGTTGTTGGCAAACATAGATAGCTGGTTGACCTCCCTGGTGGTATCCAGCGCTATATTGAGGTGAATGGATCGGGTGCTGAGCCTGAGATTGGAACCCAGTAATTTGTCATTGAAAAAAACAGAGATGGAATCTCCATCCACTTCACCATTATCATAAAAATCCACCTGGATGGAATCGGTAGATACTTCAATCTCATTCTGAACCTCTACCTGCCGCTGTGCATAGGCATTATTCACCACAATGTTTTGAATGGGCCGCTGGATGACAGTGGCAGCAACCAGTGTATCTCTGGCCGATGGTGTCCACAATTGATACGTTTCTTTAAAATTCCTCAAAGCCACCAGAATGGAATCCTGGTTACCCGCCTCCTTATTGAGTTTGAGATCAAAGGTGATGTTTGGACAGGTATGACGATAACCTTCCCTGCCCACAAAATTTCCACTCAGGTTAGACCCGGCTTTGGCAACCCGGTGTGTGGCCATGAAATCCATCATGCAATCGACCTGCATTTGCTCAGTAGAGCCAAAATAAGGAACCGGAATATTGAATAAGGAAAGCTGGCGCGTTTGGACATTGTAATTTCCGTTGAGTTGCATACTGCGGTAGGTATTGCGGAAATAATAATTGATGATGGCCTGCACCTTTGAATTATTCTGTTTGAGAATAAGTTCTATCAAATAATTATTGGTGGAACCTGAATTGGAAACATTGGCTGATCCATACCAGTATCCTGCCACATTTTGTGAATAGACAAAAAGCGTGGTGAACTGGAACAAAAGAAAACAAATTTTTTTCATGGATATTTGGAATGTGTTATTTAATATAGCGCTTCATTTCTCTGTCCGTATCCCGTTGTTTAATGGTGTCTCGTTTATCATGCAGCTTCTTGCCCTTGGCAAGTCCTATTTCCACTTTCACTAAATTTTTTTCATTCAGGAATAACCGAAGAGGAACAATGGTAAATCCCTTTTCCTTGATCTTACCTTCCAGTTTTTTAATTTCCCGCCTGTTGAGTAGCAATTTTCGTTCCCGAACCGGATCGTGGTTATTGGTCGTACCGTGCGAATATTCGGAAATATGAAAAGATCTCAGCCATAGTTCGTCTTGCTGAAAAATGCAATAACTGTCATTGAAGCTGGCTTTTCCTTCCCTCAGGGATTTTACCTCAGTACCTTTCAATACGATGCCAGCAACGTACTTGTCATCAATAAAATACTCAAAATAGGCTTGCCTGTTTTTAATTTCCATACTTCGGTCTCTGTTTGATGAACCACCTGATACCTCCTGCCAATTTATTGGGTGGCCGCTTCGGATGGATTGAACAACTTTTTGCCGGTGACGGTCCTAATTTCTAAAAAGGGTCAGCAGCGTGGCAATCTTTTGCCTGAGGTCTTTTCTGTTGACAATAAAATCGAGGAACCCATGGTCAAGAATAAATTCACTCCGCTGAAATCCGGGGGGAAGATCTTTTTTAATTGTTTCCTTAATCACTCTTGGACCTGCAAAACCAATGAGTGCACCCGGTTCGGCAATATTGAGATCTCCCAGCATGCCAAACGACGCGGAGATGCCTCCGAAGGTGGGGTCTGTCAATAAGGATATGTAAGGTATTTTGGCATCTGAAAGTTGCGAAAGCTTGCCACTTGTTTTGGCGAGTTGCATCAATGAAAAAGCACTTTCCATCATCCTTGCACCACCACTTTTACTGATCATCAGGAAGGGAAGCCGGTGCTGGATACAGTAGTCAACAGCCCTGCTGAATTTTTCTCCCATCACACTTCCCAGAGATCCACCGATAAATTCAAAGTCCATACACGCGATGACGAGCCGGTTACCCTCAATATTTCCATGTGCTACGCGCATAGAATCCTTCAGGTCAGTTTTAGACCAGGTTTCTTCCAGCCTTTTCTGATAAGATTTAAGGTCGGTAAATCCCAGAAAATCCTTGGAACGGATATGTTCGAACAATTCTTCGAATTCATTATTATCAAACAATAACTCATAATATTCGGAACTCCCAATTCTGTGGTGGTATTCGCATTTAGGACATACAAAAAGTGCCTCCCGTAAGTCAGTTACGGTGCAGATGTAATTACATTCCGGGCACTTGGTCCATAAGCCCTCCGGCGCTTCTTTTTTTTCAGAAGAAGGAGTAGTAATGCCTTTTTTCAATCTTTTGAACCAGCTCGATTTGGTTTCCTCTGTCTTGCCTTCTTCACCGGCCAGATTGGCATCAAAATCTTCATATTGTCTATCCATAAGCAGGAGTTGATTCGACACAAATATAGGCGATTGCGGTTTTGCTGACGGGAGCCACCAAATGCAATGCACGGGAGGATTATCAACCACTTAAGCCGGGTCATGAACATTAGAGACAGAGGAGAGTCGATATTGAAATTTCATCCGAGATCTGATTTCAACCGAAGTCTTACCCACTTGGATCCATTGGGCTGATTACAACCTAACTCTACAAGTCCGTGGATTTTATTTGTAAGTTCGCCCATGACGAGGAAGATCAGCCTGTATTTGCAGGTATTGTTATATGTTGCTGCTGGGATCAATCACTTTATTCATCCCTTATTTTACATCAGTATCATGCCTGATTATCTGCCCTATCCTTCCGCTTTAGTACTGATTTCCGGAATCGCCGAAGTGGTTTTGGGGATCCTGTTGGTGCCCATACAGACAAGAAAAACTGCTGCCTGGTTGATTGCTCTGATGCTGGTAGTTTATCTCCTGGTGCATATTGATATGCTCCAACTGTCTTTTCATCAAGATCCTTACCTGATACGGCCTGTTACCGCAGTGATTCGCCTATTGGTTCAACCCCTGCTGATTGCCTGGATTTTATGGACTGCAAGGTTGATCCCATTCCTTAAAAGATCTTTGAATAAATAAGGAGTCCAAACCCCTTTTTTTGATCCATCCAAAAACCGTTCTTCAGGACCATAGTAGTATATCATTCATTTTTCGGCATGGGAAATACATGACCTGATCTCCCAGATTCCTAATTCATTCTAAATATTTGAATGATGAATTTTATACCTAGCTTTTTTTCATTACTATTACGCATCCATACGTATGCAGGTGTACTTCCCTGTGCAACTTTCAAGGTGGCCAGTTGTTACGTTAAGGAGCTATTCTACCGAATGAAAAACATACAATATCTTATATTAATACCGGTTATTTTAATGGTATTTATTTCCTTCCCGGGTTGGGCTCAGAACAGGGTGATTCATGCTAAAATAAGAGACCAGCATAGTGATGAACCTGTGCCTTTTGCTTCCATTCAATGGAAAAAATCAGGAGCAGGAAAATTGGCTGATTCAGCAGGCACATTCAGCATCCGGCTTTCGGATGATCCAACAGATACACTGGAAGTTACATCGGTGGGATACCAGGACTATTCCATCGCTTTACAATCCGTATCCAAACATAGG
>JANLYU010000042.1:0-4910 GCA_031365785.1 Flavisolibacter sp.
TGGTCATTTGGTGATGGAACAATTTCCAATACCCCCTCCACATCGCATACCTATGCAGCCAATGGTAATTTTGAAGTATGCCTGGTGATCAGGACAGAGCATGGGTGCGAAACAAAAATCTGTAAACAGTTACTGGTTGAAGGAAACCTGGCAGCTCCCTTACAGTTGTCACCCAATCCGGTACATACGGTTTTGAATGTATTGTTCCATGCCACCACTAAGGAAATGGTGAACATTTCCCTATATAATTCTAACGGCACCTTGGTTAGGAGTTATTCTAAAAATGTAATTCCAGGAAATAATTCATGGAATTTTGATGTAGCTGCACTGACAGCAGGTATGTATTCAGTGGTTCTGCAAACATCAGTTCAAACTACCAGCGCCTTATTTTTTAAACAATAGATTACCCGGAAAACTTCATCGTTACAGCAAGAAACCCCGGTAAGTACGGGGTTTCTTAATAACATATTCCGAGTGTTGAAGAGTATCTACTTTTTCATCCAGAAGGCTCCCAAATAAATGGATAGGGGTTGGATCGTTTCGGGCCGGCCAGTTCCAAAATAGACCTGCAATTTTTCAACACCCTTGATATCAGAATTTTTTTGATTTGAAGAACGGAACCAAAGCGGCTGAAATGAAGGATATGGCCTGGGCAATAACAATAATGAATCAACATGAAACTGATTCCAAGGAATTTCAATTTCACGATATACAGTATCTAACAAAACGTCGGTGGAAAATACGCTTCCGTCTTTCAGTATGAATCCTACATGGATGTTGGTAATACGATCCGCTTTGGCGCGCAACACCAGTGTTTTGAATTCAATGAGCTCATCGGTCCGTGCAGTAAGGTGTACGCCAAAAAAGAAATGAAATCCCAAAAATTGGTCCGGACTATTATGTTTTACTGTAGCCTTCATCACCATTTGCTGCGGCCTGTCACCTGAGATCCATTGCAATGAATTGTTGCGTACATCAGGATTAAAAATAATCAGGTGGTCGCGGTCCACATCCGGGTTGAATACAGAAAGCGGTGTATTGTCAGAGGCCACGAAAGTGTGCCAGCTTTCGTGAGTTATATGATCCCATGCAAATGGGTCTTCTTTCCATCCACCCGGGAACAACTGGTAAAGGCCATTTTTTTCCTGAATAATAATCCTGTAATTGAGCACACCAGGCAGCACCGCATCGGCCGGCACCAACACAGTGTAGGTATACGTATTGATTTTTTGCAAGGGCAAAGTGGTCCATCTTCCTGAGGATGGACGTATTTCCACCAACACTTTCTCTATGGAATCTGAACCTGCTATCTGAACCGTAATTGGAAAAGGGTGAAGACCGGTAACTTCTTCAAATGGGGTATGTGTAACTATCAATTCGTTAGAGCGCGGGATGGGTGCAAAAAAAGTATTGTAAGTAGTGTCGGAACCAAAGACCGGTGAGTGGCTGCTCCTTGACAATTCATACACACCCGGATGAATGGAGAATTGACCATTAACATCAAATGCAAATGTATTCCCTTCATTCATGCCCCTGATGAAAAAGGTAGTTCCAAGGTCAGGAAGATCAAGATGCATAGTTTGTGTATGCCAGAAAATTTTTGTGACTTCCTTTTTCAATGATGCTTTTTGAAATGGATCTTTCACTGCAATTGGATCCGGCATCACCTCCAGCCGCCAGTTGCCATCCTCATTCTTATCCAGGAAATACGCTCCTTCTCCGCTGTATTGCACCACCAATGAATTACCTACTCCGGCTACATGCTGCAAGCGGGAAATATCTTTGGGCGCTGAAATACTGGAATTGGAATAATAGAATTCTTCCGGGCTGTTCATTTCACTATTCTGATTGCTATAACTCACCTTGAAAACATCAAAAAGAGTGTCTTCCGGAAAGTCTCCATATTTTTTGTACAAGGGCAGGCGGTGAAAGGCCTTTGAAGCAATCAGCAGACTAATAGCCTTGGAAGGCGTGTACGCCAAGTTAAGGTAATGGGTTTGATATTCAGTATTAGCAAATGCCGTTGCCATAGGATCATAAGCAAACTGGGTAGCCCACTGAAATCCCGCGGAACGAAAACTCCTGGCCATTACCGGATACATCAAGGGTTGCATGACATCTGCGGCATCAAATTCATATACCACCTTTGCCCCCTTTTTAAATGCTGCGATGGTGTCAGAAAAGGGAATCAGGTATTGGTCAATGTTCGGTAAAAGATTTCCTTTTTGCTCATGACCAGCAACCAGGCCGGTAGGATACCACTGAAAAGTATATCCCTTGGCATTCGATTGTACTACCGCATCCGCATAAGTGGGTGATTCGCTGATGTTATAAAAAACCGGCTTGGTCCAACCGGTACTGCGCAACGCTGCTACAAGCCGATTGATGTAGGCCGTCGTTTTCTCTTTGGGGCCACTGTGCTTAGGTTCATTGTTGACCTCAGCAGCACTAATATCGGGGTCATCCCTGTAAGAAAGTTTTGTATAAGGATTGACATGCCGGATGACCTGGTGTAAATAATTTTCCTGCGCTTTGATGGCAGCTTCCAGCACCACGGCATGTTGTTTTCCATAAACCGTGGAAAACCCCGTTGTTTTTTCATCAGGTTCCGGATAACCATTACCCCAGAAGGCAATAGGCGTGAGCAGGATCCTGATGTTTCTTTTTTTTAACTGGTACAATAAATAATCAAATAAACGGAGGTGTTCATTTTCCAGAAGATTCCCTAATGAATCTGTGATCTCCACATCCCACATATGCACGCGAAAGGCATCCAGGCCAAGCCTCGACATATGGTACACATCGGCTTCAATAGCTTTTTCCATATCCACGTTCAATGCTTTGTGCGACCGGTAACCATAAGCAAAAGGAACAGTATAATTAACACCAAAAAAATCAGCTTCGGTTTTGTCCTTCGTCCACCGGAGCACCCCGTTCTTATCTACAAACAATTTATTTTGCGAATAGGCATGATGGGTAGATAAACCCAACAGGAGCATCAGACAGTATAAAAAAATTTTCATCATGAATCTTTTGAACACATCATCCCTCAACTGGGGCAAAAAGTGGATACCAGGGAAACATTGAAGCAGGTACCACTGAAGCAGCTACAGCCTCTATCAATTACTTTATTCTATCAATTAATTTATTTCGTCGTCAGGCAGGTCAACTAATGAAATGCTTCCAGTGCAACTGTTGGCCTTCCGGAATTATCCAATGCACCTTTTGTATAACCCTGCCAGTTGTTATACGCTTCCGGCTCCCAGTACAATACACCAAGTCCTTTATTTCCGGTGACTGATTTTGTTTTTGCAATCAGGTCAGCTAAGAAATTTTTACATTCCACAGCGCTGTCCCACGACATCCCAACCTCTGCCACCATGATGTCTTTATCATATCGTTCTGCCATATCATTCATGTTGATCAGGCATTTTGCATTTTGCAGCGACCAGTTAGTGGGGTCTGGATACAACGACATGCCGATCACATCCCATTTGGCACCATTCATTCTAAGACCATCGAACAACCACCGGAAAAGTGCATTATCATTACCATTCGACACATGTACCATTACTTTTGTATACGGACTTACTGCCTTCACTGCATTGTAACCTGCATTTACCAGTTTGGCAAAATTACCCATGTTGAGGGAAGCCTTTCCTTCCGGCCACAACATCCCATCATTGGTTTCATTACCTACCTGCACCCATTCGGGCAGAACCGAATTTTCTTTCAGCATCGTCATGATATCGGTGGTGTGTTTGGACACAGAAACCTGCAAGGCATCAATATTCTGTCCGGACCACGCTGCGGGCTTGGTCTGATTTCCAGGATCTGCCCAGGTGTCGCTGTAATGAAAATCAATCATAATGCGCATGCCGAGCTGTTTTGCACGCAATGCCTTCGCCAGTACGTCAGCAGCATTATTCCAACCACCTGTGGGGTTCACCCAAACCCGCAGGCGTACCGTATTGATGCCTGCATTCTTCAGGATAATTAAACCATCTTGAAGAAGGCCGGAGCCGGAGTAAAATTTTCTGCCGGCTGTTTCCATTTCGGTTATCCAGCTGACATCAGCACCTTTAATAAATTCTGCAGAAGGAAATGGTGATGATGGAGCATCACTCACTATACTGTTTCCTTTTTTACATGAGGTCCATCCAACAATGATAAGTACAGTTATGATGAGCTTAAAGGTTTTCATTCGCTTTATTTAAGGCAATAATCCATAAAAAAAGCCACTTGAAAGTGGCTTTAAAATATTTCAATTCGATCATTGTGTTACTGTAAACTTATTGGTTAAAAAGTTCACCGATATTTTATATGTGCCTGAAACTGCAGGTGCAGGAAAATTATCATTCAGGTTATATCCGAAAGTTCCACCTGATGAAAGCCCGACTAGCGATTTATTTGGTACAGCAAACTTGTTGCTCCAATCGCCGTTAACAGGCAATAACAAATATTCCTTTCCGCTAGTAAGTGGAATCGTAATCTCAAATACTGATGAATTGATTCTTGTAAATTGTTGAGAAGGAACCGGCACAGGGTTGTTCCAGCCTCCGGCAGTAGCATCTCCAACAATGTACAAATTTGTAGGAAGTACACCAGTGTAAGGTGTTACGGTAAACTTTCCTGTTTGAAAATCAACAATGATTTTATACATTCCGGATGTAGCAGGACCAGGAAAATTATCACTCAGGTTAAATCCAAAATCACCACCTGAAGACAATCCGGAAACACTGTTATTAGCAACAGAAAATTTATTACTCCAGTCTCCATTCACAGGTAACAACAAATACTGCTTACCACCGGTTAACTGGAAAATACCTCCCCACGTTGTTTCATCCATTCTTACCAATTCCTGGCTTGGAACCGGAACAGGGTTATTCCATCCACCTGATGTAGCATCA
>JANLYU010000088.1:0-2425 GCA_031365785.1 Flavisolibacter sp.
TGGTCATCTTTCCACTTTCCACTGTTTCGATACAAACTTCTTCCAGGGCTGTACAAAAATCAATCAGCGCTGCATTGTTATCCAGTTTTCCACGGAAGGCAAGGCCTCTCGTCCAGGCGAATATGGAAGCAATTGGATTGGTAGAAGTTGGATTGCCTTTCTGATGCTCGCGGTAGTGTCTTGTCACCGTTCCGTGTGCCGCTTCAGCTTCCATAGTTTTTCCATCGGGCGTAATGAGTACTGAAGTCATTAGTCCCAGTGATCCAAAACCCTGTGCAACAGAATCGCTCTGAACATCTCCATCATAATTTTTGCATGCCCATACAAAACCTCCGTTCCACTTCATGGCTGAAGCTACCATATCGTCAATCAAACGATGTTCATAAGTAATTCCGGCTTCTTTATATTTCACTTTGAATTCGTTATCAAAAATTTCCTGGAAAATATCCTTAAACCGTCCGTCATATTTTTTTAATATGGTGTTTTTTGTACTCAGGTAAAGGGGCCAGCGCTTCTGTAGCGCCATATTCATGCAACTGCGAGCAAAACCTCTGATGCTTTCGTCTGTATTATACATGGCTAAAGCCACACCACCTTCTCCGGTATAATTATATACTTCAAATTCCTGCCTGTCGCCATGCTCACCTTCAAATATGATTTTTAATTTTCCTTTTCCTTTTACCACAAAGTCCGTGGCGCGGTACTGGTCGCCAAAGGCATGACGCCCTACCACAATGGGTTTGTCCCAAGTAGTGACCAGGCGCGGAATATTTTTAATCACAATCGGTTCCCGGAAAACAGTTCCATCCAGAATATTCCGGATGGTCCCATTCGGACTTTTCCACATTTGTTTTAACTGAAATTCTTTTACCCGGTCTTCATCCGGGGTAATGGTGGCACATTTGATGCCTACTCCGTACTGGCGGATGGCATTGGCTGCGTCAACCGTAACCTGGTCGGACGTCTGGTCGCGGTATTCCATTCCCAGGTCATAGTATTTGATATCTATGTCTAAATAGGGAAGGATTAATTTATCCTTGATGAACTTCCATATAATCCTTGTCATTTCATCGCCGTCCAGTTCCACAACAGGATGAGCTACTTTGATCTTCTGTGCCATTGCAATTCCGTGTTTTATCCGATATCTATCGGGACAGCAAAACTAAGGTTTTATCAATACCATATTTAGTTCAATCTTTGCGAAGTTAGATTCTGTTTTTTCACCGGTAAATCTTAAGATGCAGATGGATAATATGCGGCCATTTTTCCAGTTCCTGCACAAGTTCATTGATCTAAGCGAAGATGAATTTGACAGGGCGGTGAGACCATTTATTGAGGTTCGCCATTTCCGGAAGAAGCAGGTCATTACAAAGGCAGGTGATGTGGAAGACCACCTCAACTTTGTCAGCAAGGGTTTAGTAAGGAAATTTTATATAAAAGGAAAAGAAGAAATCAATACGCAGATTTCCACCGAAGGTCATATTATTCATGCACAGGAATCTTTCCATAGCAGGACAATTTCTGAATATGCAGTAGAAGCCATTGAAACCACCACATTGGTTTCTGTGACCTACGAAAACCTGGAGAAACTATATGCAAGCAGCCATAAGATGGAAAGGCTCGGCCGTCTGGTCATCACTTTTACCATGGTAATCAAAGACCGGTGGCAGATGAACCTGATCCGGCTGACTCCGCGAGAACGGTTTATAGACTTTATGCACAAAAATCCTGAGCTGCTGCAAAGAGTACCTCAAAAGTTCCTGGCTTCCTACCTCAATATTCAACCAGAAACTTTCAGCAGATTCAAACATTTACTAAGAGGAAAAAAAGAGGAATAATTGATTGAAACACTCTTGAGCCTGATGCTGAGTTTGACTACAAGTACTGCTTTTAAATGACCCTTTCCACTGGCCACTTCCCGGGAGGCACGCTATTTGTTTATATCATTTTATAAAAAGTAAAAGTATGAATAAAGCTACGGTGCAAAAACGGATGAAGACTTCTAAAGAAGAAGTCAATCTCGGAGCGAACAGATGGTTAGTGGCGCCTGGGGTATGGCGTATCAAAGATGTTTTTGTAAACGTTTACATTATTCAGGATAAAGAAGCTACAGGATGGGTTCTGGTAGACGCGGGTTTAAAATCCACCGCTAACAAGGTGAGGATGATGGTTGCTGATATATTTGGAAAAGGTAGTAAGCCACTCGCTATAATAATGACTCATGCCCACTTCGATCATCGGGGATCGTTGATCGAACTGGCTGACGAATGGAGTGTTCCCGTATATTGTCATCACCAGGAAAAACCATATTTAACCGGTCAGGCTTCCTATCCTCCACCCGATCCGTCCGTAGGTGGCGGAGCCATGTCTCTTTTATCTTTTGTTTTTCCAAAGGCTCCACTGGATGCATCTGACTATTTGAAAG
>JANLYU010000127.1:0-9044 GCA_031365785.1 Flavisolibacter sp.
CCCGGCTCGACGATCCTGCTCCGCGGACACGTCGATAATTCCAAAGTTGAAGATTTCAAAAAGCAGGGCATCTGACACTCCTTTCATCAACTTCCTGACCGGAATGCGGACTTCGTCTTTCTTATATTCGCAAAGTGATTGAATCCTGCTGGATACAGTTGATTGGTACAATTCATGAATCTCCCTGAACCTTTTCAAGTTGCCCAGTAAATTTGCTTCCACACCGGGAAATTTTTTTTTTAATTCAGGCAAGATTTCGTTGCGAAAAAAGTTGCGCGTGTATGCGGAAGAATCGTTAGAAGAATCTTCCACCCAGGTTAAATGATTTTTTCCAGCCCAATCCTCAATTTCCTGCCGGGTGAAAGTGAGTAAAGGACGAAAAGCCTTTTTATCTGGCGTAAATTTTTTTATGCCGGTTAAACCTTCCAGTCCGGTTCCCCTGAAAAAATTCATCAGTAAGGTTTCTATATTGTCATTGGCATGATGAGCAAGCAGCGTGGCGGTACAACCTTGCTCTTTTTGTAACGCTGCAAACCATTCGTATCTCAGTTTTCTGGCCACCTCCTGAATGGAACACTTCAATTCCAGAGCCATTTGCCGGGTATCAAATTCCTTGACATAAACGGGCACTTCATATTTTATTGCCAGGTCTCTCACAAATGTTTCATCCCGGTCACTTTCCGCTCCCCTTAATTTGAAATTGCAGTGTGCTATTGAAAAACGGAGATTTGCCTGGTAACATAGTTCAGTTAAAACAACAGAGTCCACTCCTCCGCTAACGGCTACCAAAAATGAGGAACCTTGCCGGAGCAGTTGGCTGCTTTGCATGATGGCCACGAACTTTTCTTTCAATTTGTCATGATTCATTCTAATAAATGAGGTCTTCGTAAGCAGCTTTTAATTCATTATAAACATGCCATTCTCCCATTTGCCTGGACCGGTCCATTCCTTTTTCATAACATAGTTTAGCCTCATCCATACTGCCGGCCCTTTCCAGAAGCCGTGCAAGGTGATAATAACTGCCTGTATAATTTTCATCCCGTTGAAGCAGATCCTTAAACAATTGGAGGGCCTGAAGGTCGTCACCCAATTTAATGTATTCCAAAGCCATTGCATGTTGTATAAAACTGTCCTGTGGATTGACTTGCCAGAATTCCTTCAACTTCTCTAATCTGTCCTTCATGCTCCTCGTGTTTCGGTTATATTTGCGCCTTATATTTGCATGCTCTAATTAGTTGCATAAACAACTACAAGGAGAAATAAAATAATATTATGAAGATTCTTGTGTGTATCAGCAGAACGCCTGACACAACCGCAAAAATAGCTTTCAGCGATAACAATTCGAAATTCGCGGATGCAGGCGTGCAATGGATCATTAATCCTTTCGATGAATGGTATTCTCTGGTAAGGGCCATAGAATTTAAAGAAGCCGATCCCTCCACCACCATTCACCTCATCACTGTTGGTGGAGTTGATGTGGAACCTATTATCCGGAAAGCACTTGCTCTTGGTGGCGATGAAGCAATACGGATCCATGCAGAACCTTTGGAAAGCTACCAGGTAGCTGCTCACATCGCCTCAGTGGCACATAGTGGGGGTTATGACCTCATCTTTACCGGAAAAGAAACCATAGACTTTAACGGTGGTGCCGTTGGGGGAATGCTTGCCGAATTATTAGATATTCCGTTTATTCCACTGGCAACAAGTATACAGGTTAATGGTAACACGGCTACTATTAAAAGGGAAATAGAAGGTGGTGAAGAAACTGTGGAAGTTCCGCTGCCTTTAGTCATCAGCTCTCAAAAGGGTGTTGCGGAAGCAAGAATTCCCAATATGCGCGGTATCATGGCTGCACGTACCAAGCCATTAAAAGTTGTAGAACCATCCAAGGAGGAAGCCATGACTGTATTTAAAGCATTTGAACTCCCTCCTCCAAAAGCTGGTGTCCATCTCATTGCCTCTGATAATGCGGAAGAACTGGTACGTTTACTTCATGAAGAAGCACGAGCCATTTAAACTATCCAATGAATTCTTAATACCCAAATCGATTCAACATGAGTGTACTGATATTTATTGACCATGCTGATGGTCATGTGAAAAAAGCTTCTCACGAAGCCCTGAGCTATGGCGCAAAGATCGCCGAAAAAAACGGGGTAATTGCCGAAGCATTGGTTCTGGGCCAGGTGCAGGATGACTTGAGCGCACTGGGTACACACGGAGTTAAAAAAATTCATCAGGTGCTGCACGAACACCTGAAACAATTTGATGCGCAGGTTTTTACAAAAGTTATGGTTCAGGTGGCGAAACAAACCGGCGCTACTACGATCGTATTTTCAAATACATCAAGCGGTAAAGCACTGGCTCCCAGAGTAGCCGTTCAACTGAAGGCAGGATTGGTATCTGGTGCCACTTCCCTACCGGAAGGTGATGACGATGTCAAAATCAAAAAAAATGTTTTTTCAGGAAAAGCTTTTGCCACCGTGACCATAAAAACTTCCATAAAAGTGATCACACTCAATGTGAATGCTTTTCCGGTTACTCATTCCGAAAACAAAGCAGAAGTTGCGATCTTCAATGCGTCTGTGGAGGCACCCAAATCAAAAATAATCGCCAGCTCAAAAACTGCAGGCAAAGTGTCACTTACAGAAGCAGACGTAGTGGTCAGTGCAGGGAGGGGAATGAAGGGTCCTGAAAACTGGACCATCGTGGAAGAACTGGCAGATTCACTAGGAGCCGCTTTGGCCTGTAGCCGACCTGTAGCTGATGCGCACTGGAGGCCCCACAACGAACACGTTGGACAAACAGGTATAGCGATAGCTCCCAACCTGTATATTGCAATCGGTATTAGTGGTGCCATTCAACACTTGGCTGGAGTGAACAGGAGTAAAGTGATTGTGGTTATTAATAAAGATCCTGAAGCTCCTTTTTTCAAAGCAGCAGATTATGGCATCGTAGGTGATGCCTTCGAAGTAGTTCCTAAAATCACAGAAGCTGTAAAAAAACTAAAGAACAGTTGATTCAAAAAGTATAGATCTGGCTTCCTTAAAAACGAACAGTTATATATGATTTTTTTTCACGCTTTTTGCACGAACTACTTAATTTTGAAGCTTTCACGGTAGCAGATCAATATGAAAAAAATAGAACTGGAAATTGTAGCGCTTTCGCATAGCATCACCCAAACTCATTCCTATGCGGTGGTGCTCGGTGAAGTGAATGGCTTGAGGCGCCTGCCGATTGTAATAGGTGGATTTGAAGCACAGGCGATTGCAGTTGCTCTTGAAAAAATGCAGCCGAGCAGGCCCCTCACCCATGACCTGATGAAAAACTTTATGACCGCTTTTAATATTGAACTGCATGAGATCATTATTTCCGACCTCCAGGAAGGTATTTTTTATTCAAAGCTCGTATGTTCTTCAGATAATGATACTATAGAAATTGATTCCAGGACTTCAGATGCCCTGGCTTTAGCGGTGAGATTTGGTTGTCCTGTTTATACTTACGAACATATCCTGGAAAGTGCCGGCATACTGATGGAAGATCCGGGAACCGGCGGAAAGAAAAAGAAATCACCCACTGTTACCACCACTGAGGAAGAAGGTAGTAAGGGGAAAGAAGACCTGAAGACCATGGTTCTGGAAGACCTGACTAAATTATTAAATGATGTTCTTGAACAAGAGGATTATATCCGTGCCATCGCTATAAGGGATGAGATCAATACCCGTAAAAAAAACCGGTAAAATCTTCAAATCTTCCTGCACAATTTTGCAGGCCTGGATGCCGGATAGCCCAACTGCCGACCACCCATATGCATCATCACATCAATAAAGTTTTATGCGGTGATTACATTTCCCAATTGCAAAATCAACCTTGGTCTCCACATTCTTCATAAAAGAACTGATGGGTACCATGCTATTGAAACGGTTTTTTATCCGGTCAACTTAAAGGATGGTCTGGAAGTTCTGGAAGCACCTGAAGGATCGGAAAAGAATGACATTACTTTTTCAGGTTTTGAACTGGATGCAAAGGAAGAAGATAACCTTTGTATGAAGGCCTGTCGCCTGTTACAAAATGATTTCAAACAACTGCCCTACGTACGCATTCATTTATTAAAAATAATACCGGTAGGAGCAGGCCTGGGGGGCGGCAGCGCCGACGGCGCGTTTGTGCTCATGCTATTAAATAAAAAATATAATCTTCAAATACCTCCGGCTACACTTGAAAATTATGCCTTGCGATTAGGCAGTGATGTCCCCTTTTTTATTCATAACCAGCCCTGTATTGCATCCGGCAGGGGAGAAATCATGGACAACATTGAATTGAATCTTCGTGCATATCAAATCGTGCTCGTGAACCCGGGCATCGTTGTTTCAACTGCTGAAGCATTCAAAAGTGTAACACCCGGAGGTATACCCGGATCTCTTCAACATCATGTCCTTCTTCCTGTGGAACAATGGAAAGACTTGGTGGTGAATGATTTTGAAAAAGTAATCTTTGAAAAGCATCCGGAGATAAAAGATATCAAACAACACCTTTATGCTTCGGGAGCCCTGTATGCATCCTTGTCAGGAAGTGGCTCAACTGTTTTTGGTTTATTTCCCAAAACCCTGAAATTGAAATTGATATTTCCCATGAATTATTCGGTTCATTATGCCTAGTTATTCATCTTCATTACATTTGCGGCCATGGAGATTTACAAAGAATTTTCTTTTGATTCAGCACATTTTCTACCCCATGTTCCCGAAGGACATAAATGCAGGAATATGCATGGTCATACTTACCGGTTGAAGGTGGTGATACAGGGGACCCCCGATCCACATTACGGCTGGCTCATGGATTTTAAGCAATTAAAAGATATCGTGAATGTGGTGATCGAAAAATTGGATCACCAGTTGATCAATGATATTAAAGGCCTGGAAAATCCTACAGCAGAAAATATCACCATTTGGATCTGGCAGCAAATCAGGCCCCTGCTGCATCAATTGTATAGGATTGAACTATATGAAACCCCCACCACCGGCGTTGTCTATTGTGGCCAGTAACCGTTTAATGGTTTTATTTTTCATCCAATAGTTTCATTAATGAATACAGGTCCAAAGGATCTGTTTTCATCAATAAATTTCCATCACTGTCCACGGGCCATTCACTTTTTGGCCGGTCCCAATATAATTCCACCCCATTTTGATCTGGATCATCCAGGTAAATTGCTTCAGAAACACCATGGTCAGAAGCACCTGATAAAGGATAGGTGACGGCAGCCAGTCGTTGTACGGCAACAGCCAGGTCTTTCCGGCTGGGATACAGGATAGCTACATGAAAGAGGCCCGATGAGGTGACGGGAGCGGGCAAAGCATCCTTACTATACCAGGTATTCAAACCAATATGATGGTGATATCCTCCAGCTGAAAGAAAAACTGCACTGTTACCATACCGCTGAGTGATTTGAAAACCAAGTAATTCCTGATAAAACTTCAATGATCTTTCCAGGTCTGCCACTTTAAGATGTATGTGGCCAATCCTGGTTTGAACGGGTATTGAGTATGACATTAAATGATTATTTTTGATTTTTAATTGTTATGATCTCCATCACCTCTTTCCTCAAAGGTAATCTTGACCACCTCAATCACTGAGTGGTTATCTCCTTCCCTGAAGTCATATCTTTTTAATCACGTTTAATTATTAACATGCCTATCGATTCCGGAATTCTGGATTCTACCCAGTATTATTTAGACCTAGAAGAAAAATACAGTGCCCACAATTACCATCCCCTCCCGGTTGTTTTACAAAAAGGGAAAGGAGTTTTTGTATGGGATGTGGAGGGGAAAAGATATTTTGATTTCCTCAGTGGTTATTCTGCAGTGAACCAGGGTCACTGCCATCCAAGGATCATAGCAGCACTTGCGGAGCAGGCTTCTCTTCTCACACTTACCAGCAGGGCTTTCCATAATGACCAGTTTGTAAAGTATGCCCAATACATCACCCAATTGTTTGGTTATGATAAAGTGCTTCCTATGAATACAGGAGTGGAAGCGGTGGAGACTGCTATCAAACTCGCACGTCGCTGGGGATATGAATGTAAAAAGATCCCGGATGGAGCCGCCAAAATCATAGTGTGCGACAATAATTTTCATGGTCGAACTTCAACGGTTGTTTCATTCAGTTCTGATATGGCTGCAAGGAGACATTTTGGGCCTTATATGCCTGGTTTTATTTCTATACCCTTTAATGACCTGGAAGCGCTGGCTATAGCTGTGAAAGAAGAAAATGTAGCAGCATTTCTGGTAGAACCTATCCAGGGAGAAGCCGGTGTCATGATACCTGATCATGGATACCTGACCAGTGCATATGAATTATGTGCCCAAAACAAAGTGTTATTCATGGCAGATGAAATTCAAACCGGCCTTGCAAGGACTGGGAAAATGCTTGCTTGTGACCATGAAAACGTACGTCCGGACGTTTTGATGCTGGGAAAAGCTCTGAGTGGCGGAGTACTTCCCGTAAGTGCCGTACTCGCAGATAATGAGGTGATGATGACCATCAGGCCAGGCGAACATGGTTCTACTTTCGGCGGAAATCCTTTAGCCTGTGCGGTAGCTCTGGAAGCCCTGAAAGTTCTGAAGGATGAAAACATGGAAGGAAATGCTGATGAAATGGGTACCTATTTCAGAAACAGAATTGATCAGATCCAATCACCCTATATCAAGTTGATAAGAGGAAAGGGACTTTTGAATGCCATCATCATTGAACACCACAGTGATTCAGCTGCATGGGAATTATGCCTTCAGTTCAAAGAGAATGGATTGTTGGCCAAGCCGACACATGGTGACAAAATCAGGCTGGCTCCGCCATTGATCATTACCCGTGAACAAATAGATGAGAGTGTGCAGGTGATAGAAAAGAGTCTGCACGTGCTCCATTCTTAATAAAATACTACTACTTCTTTTTCATCATTATTTTTAACTTCTAATGGAAATACCCGCACACCACGAAGAACACCGGACAAGCAGCGTTATTATCAGAGATATAGTAATCGGCATGAGTGATGGCCTGACCGTCCCATTTGCACTCGCCGCAGGGCTGAGTGGGGCAGTACAATCAACGGGGATCATTGTGATTGCAGGCATTGCAGAAATAGCTGCAGGTTCTATTGCAATGGGTTTGGGTGGATACCTTGCTGGGAAAACTGAACAGGACCATTATCGAAGTGAGATGAAAAGAGAATATTATGAAGTGGATCATTTACGTAACAGGGAATTGCAGGAAACTAGAGAATTTTTTGCTGGCATTGGTTTAAGTAATGAATTACAGGAAAAGGCCGCGGAAGAAATAGCCAAGGATAAAGACAAATGGGTGGCATTTATGATGAAATATGAACTGGGTCTGGAAGAACCAGATCCAAAAAGGGCCACCAAATCGGCATTCAATATCGGAATTTCTTATATCGTTGGTGGACTTGTTCCATTATCTCCCTACATTTTTTCGGCATCACCGGAAACAGCTCTTAAATATTCTGTTCTGGTAACATTATGTTGCCTTTTCCTGTTTGGCTGGTGGAAAAGTAAACTCACAGGAATAAGTCCCTTCTGGGGTGCGTTGAGGGTCACTTTAATAGGTGCGATGGCTGCCGCCGCGGCTTATGGAGTAGCTAAGATATTTCAACATCATTGAGTATTCTCTATTTTAGGTTCACGACGTTGATTTTTAGCAGCGGATAAAGTCAGTGTGATCCCTGTAAGCACAAAAGATCCAATCATCAAAATATACAATGCAACGTGTTTACTCGGGCAATAACCATTACTGCAGGCTGTAATTAAAATGAAATTCCTGACTGCCCATATGATATTGAGCAGGTTGATAAAAAACGCAGCCAGCAGTGTCCGGGTTTGCTGCCACAGCACGAGAATAACGTAAATGCTACACACCCAGACATGCACAATTCCTGGCCTACCGTATGTGGATACATCAGAATAAAAACCACTGACTACTTTCTCAGGATCATTGAAGGAGACCCAGGGAAAAAAACACGCACCGATCATGATCAGGGCTATCAAAATGGAAGCCCACTTCCTTACTTGCATTCATAAAGGTAGCATCACAAACAAGGAAGCCCTCATTATGACGTAAAAGTTATAGTTTGAATCCAAGTGTAAAACTTAAAACCCGGTGTTTATTATTATTATCAGTTGTACTATTACTCCCGGATTGCAGTTTGGCAAGTCCCCAACCATATTTTGCAGATAATACCACAGATTTAGTTTCTATACCGGCCGTTCCATTGAATCCATAATCAAATCGTTTGATGATCCCAAATCCTGCGCCTTCTTCATAACCCAGTGTTGTGGGGTCGTCTTTAGAAAATTTGATATCTTCTTCGTTCTTATAACCCACTCCGGCGATCTTTCCCTCATTCTTTAATTTGCCAGCAATCCCTACTGCCATGTATGGACCGGCGCCGGCAAAAAACCGGTTATAGGAAGAAGAGGACTTGGGTGACTTCAGCACCAGGTTCAGAGGAATTTCTATATAATACGGATTAGAAGTCGCCTTTGAATAAGTTAGTGTATTTGGATCACCTGATTGGGTTTTTGATCCTTTGCCGGTAAAAAATAAACCTGGTTGTAAATAAGCAATACTTGCCACATGAAAATCACCGGTGATACCCACTTGAAAGCTGGAAAGCATTTTGGCTTTGTCTACCCTACCATTGTTCGTTACCGAAACATTCGCGAGGTTGATGCCTCCTTCCAATCTTCCGGACTGCGCGCTGACTGATATGGTCGTGACTATAATTACTGCGGTGGTGATAAGGGTTTTCATATTCATTAATTTGCAGTCAAAGTACAAACCCTTTGCCAGTTTTAAAAGAGGTTGGTCAAAGAGATGTATAATTGGTAAAATCCCGTGGAATAATGATTGGTTTCAAAGCGTCCAATACACACTTTTATCCATGAAGAGAAATGAATGATTCAGCAAGGTGAACTGGTATGGCAGGACGAACATCAACTTTTACGAGGAACGATTGGAGCGTTATTTTTTTTTATAAAATA
>JANLYU010000138.1:0-2895 GCA_031365785.1 Flavisolibacter sp.
GTTGGATAACTACCATCACGGGCACCGGTGAAATTGAATATTCCATCGGAGGTAATAACTGGGTAACAGCTGGTATAATTCCGGAAATCGCCAATCAATATTTTAAATGGATTGTTCCTGATTCCGTAATTACGGCCGTACTAAGGATGAAAACTACCTCCGGGAAATATATTGTATCCGATACCTTCACCATCAGCAGGCCACTCCAGCTGGAGGTTGGATACCAGTGCAGGGATTCCTTTTTACTATACTGGAATGCAGCGGGCCCTTCCAGTTACCGGTTGTACCAACTGGGTAATAAAAACCTGCAATCATTTGCTGAAACAAAAGATACTTCTATTCAGTTGTTCATTTCCCAACACCCATCTATTTATTATGCCGTTGCTCCCATCCTGAATGGAAAGGAAGGCATCAGGTCAATGACCATTAATATAAATGCTAAAGGTGTTGGATGTTATTTCAAAACTTTTTTCCTTCAGTCGCAAACTGCGTCCGCCGCAATATTCACCGCATCCTTAGGAAGTACATTTGGACTTTCCGAAATCAGTTTTGAAAAGTTAACTAAAAACGGATGGACGTCTTTACAAACAATAGCCTTTCCAACGATGCTGATTTTTTCATTCAGGGATAACCAACTCTTGCAGGGTGAAAACCGGTATCGCCTAAAAATAAAACTTACGAATGGTTCAGTGATGTACAGTAATACCGAAGTAGTTTATTATTTACCTGTAAGCCATGTTGTTCTTTATCCGAATCCTGTACAGGCAGGTTCACCGCTCACCATAATTTCAAATGAAGCCGGAAGGTATGAGTTGACTTTTCTTGATGCTACAGGGCGGGTGCTTTTCAGGAAATTATTGAACAGCAATCTGGCCACCATCAATCCCCTATTATTTTCAAAGGGTATTTATTTTATTAAAGTGCACGACACCAAAGGAGAATCGTTCAATAACAAATTGATTGTTTTTTGAGGACGAAGAGACGCCACAGAACATTACAATGTTTTAAGCACTTCGTTCATATTCCTCACCGCATCCGCGCTTTTATTGAAAAGTTCTTGTTCGGAGGGGTCCAGTTGATAATCGATGATCTTCTCCCATCCATTTGTACCAATAACCACAGGCACCCCAAGACAAATGTCTTTTTGACCATATTCACCATCAAGCGAAACACAACAGGAGAAAAGGCGTTTTTGGTCTCTTACGATACTTTCCACTAAAGCAGCACCTGCTGCACCCGGGGCATACCATGCAGAGGTTCCAATCAGCTTCGTCAATGTTGCGCCTCCTACCATAGTATCTGCAACGATCTGTTTTTGGTCTTCAGCACTGAGGAGCTTACTCACCGGAACGCTATTCCAGGTAGCATAACGGATCAAAGGAATCATGGTGGTATCGCCATGACCTCCAACCACAATCGCATTCAGATCACCAGGGGAACATTGCAATTTCATGCTGAGGTAACATTTAAACCTGGCGCTGTCCAGGATGCCACCCATTCCTATAATCCTGTTTTTTGGAATACCAGTGGCCTGAAGAGTAAGATAGGTCATGGTATCCATAGGATTACTGATGACGATAATGAAAGCTTCCGGCGAATGCTTTAATATATTTTCAGCAACACCTTTTACAATATTGGCATTGGTTCCAATTAGTTCTTCACGCGTCATTCCGGGTTTGCGGGGCAGTCCGGAGGTTATTACCACCACTTTGGAGCCCGCGGTTTTACTATAATCATTGGTACTTCCTGTGATCCTGGTATCAAATTCCAGAAGCGCAGCCGTTTGCATCATGTCTAAGGCCTTTCCTTCGGCCAGGCCTTCCTTGATGTCCAGTAAAACTAATTCTTCGCATAATTCTTTGCGGGCAATGTTATCGGCAACGGTAGCGCCTACAGCGCCTGCGCCTACAACTGTTATTTTCATTTTTTTTGATTTAGATATAACGATTGGAATGATGGGCGAAGTTATAAGTACCCGTTTGAAAAAGTATAGATGAAAGGCAATTTTTCAACTTATATTATTTCTGGTGAAATTTTCCGATCACCTGGTCAATTCCAATACTTCCTTCAAATGCAGTGATCAGGCTTCCCTGTTGATCATACAGGGCCAGGAATGGAAAATTTCTTATGGAATAAAAGGTGGGCATGAAATAAGTAATATCCCTGCCTACAACCACATGTTTTAATTCTCCCACTTTGTATTTACTAATGAATTCTTTCACGTCTGCGAAGTTCACCCTGGGCATCGTGATCATCACAATTTGTACCTGGTCAAATGAAGCCTTATGCGCCACCAATTCTTCTGTTTCATGCTGGCAATGACTGCATCCGGGATCGAAAAGCATGTAAAGCACCGGCATCTTTTCTGGGATCTGGGACTTGCTGAACAAGGAGGAACTGTCTGTCAACAGGATCTGCAAAGGAGGAAGCGTTGGAAATCGTTTATATAGCGGAACAGTGGAATCAGGCTGGGCTAAAAGAGCTGTACTACAACTCATCATCACCAAAATGAAAAGATTTTTCATATGCAAAGAAAACTAAAAGAAGATCGGCAAAATGATAAATAATAGGTAAATCAAAAGAACCTTCCTACTCTTAAATGGATTAAAGCATCATCTTTCGACACCCCATAATAAATAGTGACGGATACTTTATTGAACGGTGCGATCATGACTCCTCCGCCGTATCCAAAATGCCAGGTATTGGATTGTTCTCCGCTTTTCCAAACACGCCCATCGTCTAAAAAAGCAACCAAACCGAGCCTGCCACTATAAATATGGCCTTTCACTTCCGGGAGCCAGCGAAGTTCGTTATTGTTATACAAGGAGGTGTTACCATAAAACCGCTGCCTGTGATACCCTCTGAGGTTTTGTCCTCCCCCCAGCCAGTTCAGTT
>JANLYU010000150.1:0-2721 GCA_031365785.1 Flavisolibacter sp.
GCCTAATGATGTCTGGATTTTTCAGATGGCAGGTGGACTTACTATGGCCAGTGCTACTAAAGTTATTCTTAGTGGAGGGGCACAAGCCAAAAATATTTTCTGGCAGGTTGCAGGTGTAGCATCTTTTGGAACGACGGCTGATTTTAGTGGAATTATACTAAGCAAGACGTCGGTTACGATGACAGCAGGGGCAGTAATCAATGGAAGGGCATTGGCACAAACAGCGGTAACATTAATTTCCAATACGATAACGGAGCCAGCTCATTGAGTAATGTGTTGAGCATTTTTTTGAAAATTTATTAGTCGGATGGTAAACAACAGGCTCCCATAGGGGAGCCTCTTTTTGTCACCTTTAGACACATTCAATTTCAATTGGCCTGTCAGATCCTGTAAAATAAGGGTCATTCAATATAGGGCTCTCTAAAATGAAAAACTGATCTAACAATCCTTTAAGCTGACGATATTTTTTCATTAAGTGATACGAAGCGCAATTTTGTGAAGCTAAACCTTTCATTCATGCATTGATTTGCCGATGGCGAATCACTACCATATAACACATAACACGTACCACATAACACTTAACACTATTTCCGTTTCGCCGGCGTGGAATAAGGAGGGTTTTTTACCACTGGCCAGGGTTCCTTTTCCAATAACTTCAGCGTTTCTTCTACGGCTCTTTCCAATTGAAGGTCCTTTCCTTTTGAAACTGTCACTGCAGTATTTTCTTGCTCCATATCCGGCGCAATACCCATGTTTTCTGCCACCCATTTATTTTGAAATGGATCAAAGATACCATTGTCAGGTGCCGTCATCGCTCCACCATCCACAAAAGCATAGTGCACAGATGACTTCACGAGTCCACCCCAGGTTCGCGTTCCAATCAATGGTCCTACTTTTTGCTGACGGAAGATCCAAGGGAAAAAGTCACCTCCTGATCCTGCCATCTCATTGATCAATAAAACTTTGGGACCTAGAATGCCGGCAGGCAATCGCATCGCATTGCTTCCCGGAACTTCATTGGTGATAGCGGCACGAAGTCGGCGTACCATCAGGTCCACCATGTAATCATCCAGCAATCCACCTCCATTAAATCTTTCATCAATCACTGCACCTTCCTTATCCTGCTGCGCAAAATAATAACGGTTAAAACTATTGAAACCAGATCCTCCTGTATTGGGTACCCACACGTAACCCAGTTTCCCCTTCGATAATTCATCCACCTTCCGCCGGTTGTCTTCGATCCATGCCAGCTGCCGTAAACCATTTTCATTTTCTATGGGCTGTACCCTGATAGTCCAGGCACCATCTGCTGTTGGTTTATTGTTCACCAATAACATTGTCTGCAGCTTTGCTGTTCCATTGAGTAATTCATAGGGGTCACGGTCCATAGTCAATGGTTGTCCATTTACAGCGATGATGTAATCCCCTTCATTTATTTTCAGGTTGGGCTGTGCCAGCGGCGCCACCACACCCGGATTCCAGCTTTCAGTAGTATAAATCCTTTTTACTTTCCACCTTCCATCAGCAGGTATCAAATCCGCACCCAACACACCAACACGTGAAGTATCAACAGCTGGAAAATCGCCGCCGAAAACAAAACTATGTCCTACCGATACCTCACCACCCAGCTGATCCAACAGATAAGTGAGGTCTGTTCGGTGCCTGATAAATGGAACCAGCGGTTCATATTCTTTCCATACTTCCTGCCAGTCGCGCCCATGCATATTCCTGTCATAGAAATAATCGCGCTGGTACCTCCAGGCTTCATTGAAAATCTGTTTCCATTCTTCCAGCCGGTTCAATTCCATGCGAAGGGTCATCGCAACCATTCCTTCGTTAGGCGCTGCTGGCTTTGCCGTAGATACTACCCTCCATCCGGGACCTGATTTGAACAACAACTTTTCTCCATTTGCTGAAACAACATACTGTGCGCCTCC
Source organism: Flavisolibacter sp. (assembly GCA_031365785.1). GTDB lineage: Bacteria > Bacteroidota > Bacteroidia > Chitinophagales > Chitinophagaceae > Flavisolibacter. Next base: position 1,938 of record JANLYU010000150.1, read on the forward strand.
CTTTACTATTTCTTCCAGCTTCTTGTCTGCAATGGTGTATTTACTGAGTGTTGGTCCGGCAACAATTAAGACACTGCCCTTAGGTCCCGCAAGCAGGCCATTATAATTACCCACCGGCACTGGCATGGCAATAATTCTCCTTTCCAAATGTTCCCAATCTATCCTAACCCCTTTAAAAGTCGAAGTATCTTTTGTTGGTGGCTTGATGGTAGTATCTGGCTCTTCATCTGTTTTCAATGGAAATGGATTGGGATCTTCCTTCCTTAAAATGGTCATGTACACACCAAATGTAGGTTGCGCCTGTTGCGAACTGGTATTGGCCCAACCGGAACCCAGTGCCACATTGGTGCTCGCTAAAAAATAAAGATATCGTCCGTTGAGATCCCACACTGGAGAGATAGCATCTGCCATCGGATCACTGATGGTGCTTACCTTTTTGCTGTCTGCAGACCACACCATGATGCTCCTGAAATTATTAGCCGAAGATTTATTATACGCCAGCCACTTACTGTCCGGCGACCAGGTGAGGTTGGTGTTACCCCTGTCAAGATTGGTTCCTCCCAAATCAACATTAGTCATATTACCGCTGGATAATTCCAATACTTTAATCCTCACCTCATTGTCCGTAAATGCGATAAATTTTCCATTCGGTGACCAGGTGGGGTCCCACCCCAGTTTGCTTTCCCCGATAGAAATTTTCCTTGGCTTGCTGATGCCCTCCTGGTCAGTAATGTATAATGAATAGGACTGGTCTTGTTGATCAGAGAACCATGCTATTTGTTTT
>JANLYU010000143.1:0-2328 GCA_031365785.1 Flavisolibacter sp.
ACCCTATTGGCTGCAGCTGCCGCCGATGAATAGTCTCCTTTCTGCAGATACACTCTTGCCAGCATCGCAGCAGCAGAATATTTGGTAGCATAAAAACCATTGGTAACCGGCAATTTTGCTTCCGCTTCGGTAAGGTCTTTAATCACCTGGTCATATACTTCTGACACTTTATTCCGTGATACTTTATTTTCCTCAGTAATACCCCTTGTTGGCGTAAGAACGATCGGGACCCCCAAATTGGTCGTTGGATTTCCGTCGTTATATGCTTTGGCATATAGACGAACGAGGTCGAAATAAACGCTTCCCCTTATAAATTTGGTTTCACCTTCCACTCTGTCTTTCAGAGAGGCATCTACCACGCTCAATGCGCTTAATACATTGTTCACGTCATTGATCACCCTGTAGCCCTGCAACCAGGTGCTGGCAACAAAACCATTATTTTTTGGGATAGACTTATTGTAGATCTGGGTTAAACCCTGAAAGGTTCCATTCCACCTGATTTCTCCGGCATCGCCCAGTAAATCACTATACAAAAATAAGTCACCACCATACAACGAAACATTACCTAGGTTGGCATAAGCCCCGTTCAAAGCAGTTAAAACGCCTGAACTTGAATTCAGAGCATTCTGTTCGTCTATGCTTTGAGTGGGGTTGATGTCCAGGTGTTTCTGGCAGGAAGTTCCTGCAAGGAAAAGAAAAGCTATAAGAAGATATAATAATTTATTTTTCATCCTGTTTGATTTGAAGTTATAGACCTATGTTGACACCAAATACGATGGTCCTTGCTTGTGGAACACTGTAAAAGTCGCGCCCCTGAACAATATTGGAAGCGCTGAAGTCAGCATTGACCTCTGGATCCCATAAAGGATAATTGGTGTGAGTGAAAATATTTTGTCCCCGAACATAAAACTTAACCCTGTCCAGTTTCAACCTGGAGGTGACGGAAGCAGGAAATGAATAAGAAATCGTCAGAGCCTTTAACCTCAAATAAGAACCATCATAAATGTAACGGGATGAATTATTAACTCCATTGGAATAAAACAATCTTGCTTCTGGAACTGATGTTACATCACCTGGTTTTTTCCAGGCAGGAAGCTGGTCTCTTGTCTGGTTATCAAATCCATTGCTTCCGCTGGCGGTCATGTACTGGCCACCACTAGCGAAAATTTCATTTCCATACACTCCCTGCACTAACACATCCAGTTCGAAACCCGAATAGGTGAAATTGTTTCTGAACCCATAAATAAAGTCCGGATTGGGATTGCCCACAATAACATTCTGTGCCACATTGTAGTCATTGGTGGTGGTTCGGTCACGTTTGCCATCCGGCAATAAAGTGTTTTTATAATACAGTGCATCCCCGTTGGCAGGATCAGCTCCGGCAAACTCCCGGGTGAAGAAAACTCCCAGTGCTTCACCTTCTTTGGCCACATTCACTGTACCAATCGTTTGTCCACCTAAATTTTTTATTTTATTTCTATTCGCTGCATAATTCAGGCTGGAAGACCACTTGAATTTTCTACCAACAATATTATTGGTGTTCACAGTCAGTTCGAAGCCTTTATTTTCCAGCTTGCCAACATTTCTCAGCTGTGTACTGAATCCACTCGTTCCCGGTACTTCCACATTCAGCAACAAATCTTTTGTTTTACGCATGTAATAATCAGCTTCCACACTGATGCGGTTTTTCAATACAGTTGCTTCCACACCTATGTCCGTACTGATAGTGGTTTCCCACTTCAGATCGGGGTTGGGTATCTGAGAGGCACGAATGCCAGGATTACCACCATAGGAAGCGTCGCCGGAAAAAAGGCCTCGTGATGCAAAATTGGCGATCTCCGCATTCCCTGTAAGTCCCCAGCTACCTTTCAGCTTTAAAAAATTCAACCAGCTGATCTTAGATAAAAACTTTTCTTCAGAAAGGATCCATCCCACCGAAGCTGCAGGGAAGAAGCCCCACCTGTTGTTCTTTCCGAACCTGGAAGAAGCATCATACCGTCCGCTGATGGCGGCCAGATATTTTTCTTTGTATTTATAATTAGCTCTGGCAAAATATCCAAGAAAACTAAATTGCGTTTCTGAAGAGGAATAGGCGGTGTTAGTGGCTGCACTGGCGAGCTTTTTAAATTCATCGCTGGGAAAATCTCTTGCTGAAACACTGTTTGAGGTGAGCTTATAATTCTGATAGCTCATACCGCCTGTTGCTTCTATATTATGCAACTCACCAAAGTTCCTGCTGTAATGGAAGAAGTTATTGGTATTGATATTGAAAATCTGGTCTGCAGAATTGAATCCTGTGCCAAAGGTGGCTCCGCCATTATTTCGCCT
>JANLYU010000163.1:0-7699 GCA_031365785.1 Flavisolibacter sp.
AGCCGAAGCCTCTGGTGCTACAGCCGAAGTAAACATTGAAGCAAAAACAGGCATTACTTATAATCATCCTGAACTGACCAGGAAAATGTTGCCCGCTCTTTTGAAAGCAACCAATAATCAGGCGTTCATTATTGATGCCCAAACAGGTGCCGAAGACTTTTCATTTTTTGCAGAAAAAGTCACCTCCCTTTATTTTTTTGTAGGTGGGCTTCCAAAAGATAAAGATCCAAAGCTGGCTGCGGCTCACCATACACCAGATTTTTATATAGATGAAAGTGGTATGAAAACAGGTGTGAAAGCTTTCTGTTACCTCGTTACAGATTTTATGAAAATGGGCACCGGAAAAAATATGCTGAAAACATTTTGATTTGATTGTATGCGAACGATACTATTATCAGGATTCTTATTTTTCTTTTCACAGGCAACGGCACAGAAAATAGACAGGCTTCTTCAAAAAAAAGTAGCCCAATCCATCAATGGTTTTAATGGCACTATTGGCGTTTACATCAAAAACCTTAAGAATAACAAAGTTGTTTCGTTCCAGGCGGATACGATTTTTCCAACCGCCAGTATGGTAAAAATTCCTATTCTCATTGGGGTCATGGATAAAATAAATAGGGGCGAGCTAACCTATCACCAGGAAATGTGGTACAGGGATTCCCTCTTATATGCCGGGGTGGATATTCTTGGGTCTTTTAAAGACTCTGAGAAAATTGAATTGAGTAAAGTAATGATGCTGATGCTATCGATGAGTGATAATACAGCAAGTCTTTGGTTGCAAAGCCTGGCGGGAACCGGAACAAGGATCAATCAAATCATGGATAGCCTGGGGTTTCTACAGACAAGAGTGAATTCCCGCACTCCTGGAAGAGAAGATCAACGGAATCAGTTTGGGTGGGGACAAACCACACCCCGGGAAATGGCCGCACTTTTAGAAAAAATAGCAAAGGGTCAGGTCCTCAGCTCAGGCATCAGTGCAAAAATGGTAAGGCTATTGGGAAGAAATTACTGGGATGAAGAAGCGGTATCACAGGTGCCGGTTGATGTTTTTGTAGCGAGCAAGAACGGAGCAGTAGATGAAAGCCGTAGTGAAGTGATGTTTGTTTCTGGAAGAGGTTCCAGATATATTTTTTGCATTTGTACCAAACACAATAAAGACCAGAGCTGGCAGGATACCAATGAAGCATGGATGATCACAAGAAAACTCTCCAGAATAGTGTGGGAACATTTTAATTGATGATACCCTGTCTATTTTATGACAAAATCTGGTAAGCAATAAAACTCATGAGGTAAGCGATACCTGTCATATACACTAATTGTATCACGGGCCACTTCCAGGTTTTGGTTTCCCTCCTTACAATAGCGAGCGTACTCATACACTGCATGGCGAATAAATAAAAAATCATTAAGGAGATTCCTGTCGCCAAAGTAAAAAGCGTACTGCCATCTTCCTTTTTAGCAGCACCCAATTTATCTCTCAGCAATAACCCCTTCTCATGATCTCCCACACTGTATAACGTAGCCATCGTACCTACAAAAACTTCCCTTGCCGCAAAGGAGGTCACCAAAGCGATACCAATTTTCCAGTCATACCCTAGCGGACGGATGGCAGGTTCAATTGTTTTACCAAGGATGCCTGCATAGGAATTTTCTAATCTGGCTGATTTGTACCGGATAGCTGCAGCCGTACCGGAACTTTTGTCTGTAGTTTTTTGCTGATGGAATTCCTTTTCCAGTGCTGCCATTTTTTTGGGCGGACCAAAGCTGCTGAGTGCCCACAATAACAGGCTGATGACCATGATCACTTTTCCTGCATCAGTCACAAAAATCTTTGCTTTATTGACCATGGTCTGACCAATATTTTTCAAACGAGGGGTACGATAGGTTGGAAGCTCCAGGATAAAAAAACTTTTTTCATTGATATGAATAAACCACTTGGCCACAAAGCTGACCAGCAGGGCCATACATAAACCAAGAACGTATAACCCCATCATCACCAGACCCTGAACTCCAAGAATTCCAAAGAAATAATGATCTGGAATTACCAGGCCGATAAGGATGGTATAAACTGGCAGCCTGGCAGAACAACTCATTAACGGAGTGATCAAAATGGTAAGCAATCTTTCTTTCCTGTTTTCAATATTGCGCGCACTCATAATGGCGGGTACGGCACACGCAAACCCACTGATTAGCGGCATAACACTTTTTCCATTGAGCCCCACCGTTCGCATTAACCTGTCTGTTAAAAAACTGATCCGCGCCATATAACCACTGTCCTCCAGAAAGGTCACCAGGCCAAAAAGAATCATGATCTGCGGAACAAAAATCAAAATTCCACTCAATCCAGCCACCATTCCGTTGATGAGCAGGTCGCTCCACCAGACTTGGGGAAGAACTGATGACAGCCAGCTACTGATATTCGAAAACCCCATCTCTATCCACGTCATGGGATATTGGGCCAGCCAGAAAACACTTTGAAAAAGAATAAAAAGAACTGCCAGTAAAATCAAATACCCCCATTTCCTGTGCAACAGGATGTTATCGAGTTTATCCGTTAGTATAGTTTGCTGCATGGGATCAGGTTCAGAAACAGCCACCTGCATGAGGTGTTTGATCCGGCTGTATCGCTGCAATATTTCAGTAGCCTGGGTTTTGGTATGATTAAAACCAAACCTTGTTTCTATCCGCTCGATCTCTTCATGGGTCTCGTCCTTTAAATCAAAATTCTCGTGATTGATCAAAAAATGTATGGCCGAATAATCGCTGGCATCTTTTATCAACTCCTTTATGGCTTCAATAGGGTCTCTAGCCAATTCCTTATTATCAATAAAATCCCTGGGAGGGATCTTTTCCAGGTTGAATGAAGTTTGTTCAATTACCTTTTTTAACTGGGCAATGCCTTTTTGCCGTCCTGGATGAACAGATACCACCAGTACCCCCAATTCTCTCTCCAACGCAGATAAATCAATTACAATCCCTTTTTTCCTGGCAAGATCCACCATGGTCAGTGCAATGACTGTTGGCTTTTTAAGGTCGAGGATCTGAGAACACAAAAGAAGGTTCCGTTTCAGGTTGCTTGCATCCACCACCACCACGCACATATCAGCCCTGATCTCTTTGTCCTGATGAAGAAGAACCCGGTAACTCACCCATTCATCCATCCTTTTCGGGTACAGGCTGTAAATCCCGGGAAGATCAATAATATTGACGGAAAGTACATCTGAAATAACTGCCGATCCGGTTTTTTTATCTACTGTAACTCCAGGAAAATTACCTACTTTTTGGTTCATGCCTGTAAGCGCATTGAACAAAGAAGTTTTTCCGCTGTTGGGGTTTCCCACTAATGCAATATGAATATTATTTTTAGCCACTGAGGTGATAGCGCGCAAAGGTACGCTGGGCCTTTCCCGCTTGCTTACGATATCGGAAGTTTTGGCGAAAACTTAAAGCCACAGGATTAAATAACACGGTTTATGACTGAATTAAAGAGCCATTGAATAATTTTGCCACTAACCGCCTTGCAAATCAAATACCTTGAGAAAAAACAGTTTTCTACCGGTTCTTATTTTTTGTGCTTGTGTGGCACAGGGCCAACCTTTCAAAAAGCAAGACAAAGCACTGATCATGAACCTTCAGCAGCATGTTAAATTCCTTGCTGATGACAGGCTTGAAGGCCGCAGAACAGGAACAAAGGGCGAATCACTTGCGGCGCAATACATCAGTGCGGAATTTCAAAAGGCAGGCTTATTGCCAGGCGGCACGTCTGGTTACTTACAATCATTTGAAATTAATGAAGGGAAACAAGTCAACAAAGCTACTTACCTGAGCATTAATGGGGAAACCTTGGTATTGATGAAGGATTTTTTCCCCCTGGTACCCAGCCCCAATGTTACGATCCATGCATTTCCTGCAGTTGCCCTCCAGGAACCGGGTATGCCCTGGTTCTATGATATTCATGAGCTCATCGAGGAAAACGTAAAGAACCCTCATTTTGACATCAATGCTGAAATGGAAAATTCTGTCAGGGAAATCAATAAAAAAGGAGCAACAGCGGTGATTTTATTCAATTCCTCAACCAGGGAGGATGGTATAAATTTCAACAGTAAAGACCGTACTTCCGACTGGCCCATTCCAGTATTATATGTAACCAGGGAGGCGGCAAAAAAATATTTCAAAGACCTGGATGCCACGCTGGAAATAAAATTGAAGACCGACATTTCAGAAAAAAAACGGACGGGAATCAATGTGGCAGGCAGGATTGATAATGGAGCACTGCATACGGTCGTATTAGGCGCCCATTATGACCATCTGGGATTTGGCGAAGACGGCAACTCACGGGAAACAGAAACAGGAAAATTACACAATGGGGCAGACGATAATGCAAGTGGAACAGCCGCACTTTTGGAACTGGCGAAAATGATCAAAAAGGCCAGGCTTAAACATAATAATTACATTTTCATTGCATTTTCGGGTGAAGAACTGGGGTTGTTCGGTTCGAAATATTATACAGAACATCCCACCGTGGATATGGCTGGTATCAATTACATGATCAATATGGATATGGTAGGTCGACTCAACGATTCTACACACCTGCTCACGGTGGGAGGTTACGGCACCTCACCCTCCTGGGGTGCCTTGTATGGCAGGGATGGTAAAAAGCGTCTGTATTCAGAAAACCTTCATTTTCATTTTGATTCCAGTGGAACTGGTCCGAGTGACCACACTTCATTCTATCTTAAAAACATACCCGTACTTTTTTATTTTTCAGGACTTCACTCTGATTACCACAAAGCTTCGGACGACTTCGATAAGTTGAATTATACCGGTGAAATGTTTATCGTAAAACATATTTTTAGTTTGATTGAGACCGAGGATAAAGCAAAGTCAAAACTGGTCTTTGCCAAAACAAGGGAAACGCTGATGACTTCATCGCCCCGGTTTACTGTTACTTTGGGAATCATGCCTGATTACACATTTAGCGGAACGGGTGTTCGTATAGATGGAGTGTCGGATAATAAACCTGCTCAAAGGGCAGGTCTTATTGCGGGCGATGTGATCACTTCTCTTGGTGAACAGAAAATCAGCACGCTCGAAAATTATATGCAAGTACTGGCCACATTTAAAAAAGGTGACAAAACAAAGGTTATTTATACAAGAGGCTTACAAACGCTTTCATCCGTCGTGGAGTTTTAGTATTTTAATCTGATTGAATGTAGCCTGGTTCTTGCAAAGGCCTAACAAATGTAAACTGATGAAACTTATCCTTGATACCAAAGACCTTACAGATGGTTTTTTTGAAGAAACCAAGTTATTAGGGATTATGGCACCAGTTAAGGATTACCAGTTTTGCTGGCAGTTGAACCACCTTTTGGGAATTGACTTCAGAATTAACAACGAACTGGAGATTCAACTCAAGAAAAAAGAACGCAATTATTTTTTTTCAGTTTACGAATACGGCGAACCTTCTACCTGCCTGAAGCATTATCTATACAACAACCAATATGAAGGCGAGTATTTATTGCCGGAATTCAAGCATCTCGATTTTTTATGGTTACTAAAGGATGATTTTGTTTCGGAAGCTTCCGTTCAACAACTTATTCAAAGCATTCGATCTGTTACCGGCGTCCAGCTTGTAGTAGAACTGACTAATGAAAAAATAAAGAATAAGGAACACTTGGTTTTTTAGTCCTTTGAAATCACAGACAAATAAAAAAGCAGTCAACTATTTTTTCAGTTACCTTCCAAATGCATTCACAGCCCGCGCTCACCGATTAAATTGCTTTTATGTGGACCGAAAAAAACAATGCCTTGTATCGAAAATTTGAATTCAGGGATTTCAGTGAAGCTTTCGCTTTTATGACGAGGGTAGCACTAATTGCAGAAAAAATGGACCATCATCCAAAGTGGACGAATGTGTGGAACACTGTTGAAATATGGCTATCTACTCATGATGCCGGAGATGTGGTTACTGAAAAAGATCAAAAACTGTCTAAGGCAATTGACAAGTTATGCTGATTAGACATGCTGATTCCGGCGATACCGAAGCCATCATTGAATTAACCAAACAGCTGGGATACGAAATTACCAGGGAAAGCGTAACTGCCAACCTTCATTTGTATGAAAAGATACAGGCCTATGTGTTTGTTGCGGTGAGGAATGAAAAAGTGATCGCTTATGTTGCTGGGATATTCATTCCATTATTTCATTCGCATGAAATGATGTTTCGCATTACTGCACTTTGTGTTCATGAAGCAGAAAGGGAACGGGGTGTGGGAAAAAGCCTGGTATTAAAGCTGGAAGAACTATGCAGGAAAAAAGACTGCTATTACCTGGAAGTAACAAGTGGTGAAAAAAGAAAAAAAGAAGCCCATCTTTTTTATGAAGGTTTGGGTTATCAGCCCTACAAAGGAAAAAGGTATATCAAAAGACTGGAAGCAGAATAGATGGTCAGAAAAAGTTCTTTACAATAATTGTTTTTTCTGTTTGGGCCATCAATTTTCCAATAGGATTGATGAAATCCTCAAGGCCTTCTTTTTTCATCAGGTCTGATACTTCTTCCACTGCACCTGGAGCTACTGCAAACAATAAACCGCCATTGGTTTGGGGATCAGGCAACACATTAAACGCCTCCAAAACATCAACTTCTTTTTCAAACTGAACCTTTTTACTGTAGCTGTTCCAATTTCTAAAGGTGGCATCGGGTATGGTGCGCTGCTGCAGATATTCTTCCAGCCCATTTATTTTTTTTACAGCATTATAGTACAAGGCTGCACTCAATCCGCTTCCTTCTGCCATTTCAATGAGGTGGCCAAGAAGTCCGAAGCCCGTAACATCTGTCATTGCATGTACCCCACTTATTTTTCCCAATGCACTGCCGATCTTATTCAGCTTGGTCATTTGTTCAAGGAGTATGGTATAATGGTTGGCTGAGAGCACACTTCTTTTCAGCGCAGTGGATAAAACACCTACACCAACAGGCTTGGTTAAAAATAAAAGGTCGTTTACCTGTGCCGTGTTATTTTTTTTCAGGTGTTTTATTTCAACCCTGCCTGTCACGGCCAGTCCAAAAATCGGCTCAATCGAATCAATGGTATGTCCTCCGGCAAGGGGGATCCTGGCTTGTTCGCAAATCGCGCGTGCTCCATCCAGAATTTTAGTGGCTATTTCAACAGGTAGTTTTTCTAAAGGCCATCCTAAGATGGCAATTGCCATGAGAGGATCACCACCCATGGCATATACATCACTGATGGCATTGGCGGCGGCTATTTTGCCAAAATCAAAAGGGTCATCAACGATGGGTAAAAAAAAATCAGTTGTTGAAATCACAGCATGTTCATCGTTCAACTGGTAAACTGCAGCATCATCACTGCTTTCATTGCCCACCAGCAATCCCGAAAAAGAAGGACGGTTTTTGGTTTGAAGCATCTGTTCAAGAACAGAGGGCGCTATCTTACAACCACAACCTCCCCCCCTGGAAAACTGCGTCAGTTTAATGTTTTCATCCATCAGTCAAAGATAGCTGCATCATTTTTTGATGGAGTAATTCTTTGTATTTTATAAATGCTAGTGAGCCTGAGGATATGTTAATTTTTTTTCTTACTTCTGAGTACAATGGACGCATATGTTTGGAGGTCAGCACTAATTTACCTGGTATATATTTTCTCCAACTCTGATGGTCAAGAGCCCAGTATTTGGTGGC
>JANLYU010000194.1:0-21460 GCA_031365785.1 Flavisolibacter sp.
AGATTAACAACCGGTAAGTAAACGAAAAGATCAATTTTTAAATCTTAAAAGAAAAGAAAAATGAAGAAATCAGCTGTCGTTTCAATCATTGCTGTTTTCCTAACCCTTTCAGCTTTGGCACAGTCTGTTCAGGAAGGAATAAACCATCTTTATTCACAACGCTATCTAAGTGCAAAAGCAACTTTCGAAAAATTACTGGCAGCCAATCCAAACAATATAGAAGCTATCTACTGGCTTGGCCAGAACCTCATTGCACAAAAAAATATTGCAGGAGCCAGGTCATTGTATGAAAAGGCACTTGTTTCCAATGGCAACGCACCCCTGGTGATGGTGGGATTGGGAAACGTGGAATTACTGGAAGGAAAAATGGGAGAAGCCAAGTCTCATTTTGAAAGTGCGATTAGTGCCAGCAAAGGTAAAAAGTCAAACGATCCAGTGGTGCTCAATGCCATAGGGCGTGCGAACGTTACTGCTTATACTGAATTGAATAAGGCCGGTGACCTGGATTATGCCATTGCCAAACTCAGCGAGGCTTCTCAGATCACACCCAATAATCCTGATATATTAATGAATTTGGGTAATGCCTACCGGAAAAAGGTCAACAGGGGTGGAGAGGCTGTACAGTCTTACCGTCAATCACTGCAGGTAAATCCTTCTTTTGCTGTGGCACCATACAGGACTGCCAAATTATACCAGACCCAGGTTTCTTACCGGCAGCCTGATTCATGGAGCGTGGTGCTAGAAAATCTGAATGCTGCTATTGCAGCTGATCCAAAGTTTGCCCCTGCCTACGAAGAATTGTACTATTACTATCTTTTTTCAAAGCAGGACTTTCCGACCGCGGAAAAATATGCTGACCTGTATATTAAAAATTCTGATCCTAGTGTAGAGAATGACTATTTCAAATTTCAGATTTTGCTCGTTCAGAAGAAATATGCAGAAGCTGCAGCGATTGGAAAGAGTATTATTGCCCAAACGAATAATAATGCAAGGCCCCGGGTATACCGCGCCATGGCTGTAGTATATATGGGATTAAAAGATACTTCAGCAGCCTGCGACCAGATTAATACTTTCTTTACCAAGGCTACCGATGAAGAAATACTCGGTACCGATTATATCATCAGGGCACAGGCTTGCGGCAGGAACAACCCTGAACTGATTCGCAGGGATATTGTTATTGCAGTGCAGCGCGACAGTGTGTTGTCAAGGCAGCTGAATGTGCTCAATGAAGCTATAGATGACGCGAAAGCCAGTAACCAGCGGGTATTTGAAGCAGAATTGAGAATGCTCTCCTACCAGTTGCGTTACCAAAGAAATCCCAGTTATGCTTCTCCTACAGAATTGATCACTTATATGGCGGTGCCGTTTTATTTTGGGGGTGCTTACCAGCGTGCGGATAGTATTTCACAGGCTTATTCCCGCATGGTTCCTGACAGTATTTATGGTTATTACTGGAGTGCATTGGCACAACAGGCCGTGGATACGGGTACCAACCAACAGGGAATTTCTATTGCCAATTACCAAAAAGTGTTGGATATAGCTCTTACAGATACTTTAAGGTATAAAACACAGGGGCTGAAAGCAGCCTCCAGCCTGGCGATATATTACTTTAATGTGAAGAAGGACCTGCCTGCAGCCAAGCAATACGCAGAAAAGGGTTTGACTTTTGATGCCACTAATGCCAACCTTCAAAACATTCTCCGGGTACTGAATTCAGTAAAACCAGGAGGTGGTCAGAGAAATAATGAATCAGGTGGATCGTCAAGGGATAAACCACCTGTAACTAAAACCAAGAACACTCCAGTAAAGACAAAAACAAAATCAAAAAGCTAAGTCAGATTTGATGAACTCAATAGGAGCCTCCCACTAGGGAGGCTTTTTGTTATCCTGGCTTAAATATTAGCGCTAAGATTGAACGGCTTGGCTTATTTTTGCATGCCCATTTGATAAACAATGTTTTACCTTCTACAAACAGATTTTACAAGATCGGTTACTGACGTGAATGGTTCAGGAAGTTATTTTCCGGTTGGCCTACAGATTGTTTTTGCTGTGGGGTTGATTGGATTTTTGATGTTCGTGACACATATATTGGGACCCAGCAGGAAAACGGCTGATAAATTACAGAATTTTGCCAGTGGTATCGAAAGTCATGGCGATGCGCGTCAGCCTGTTGCCATCAAATATTTTTTAGTGGCCATTCTTTTTGTTTTGTTTGACGTAGAAGTGATCTTTTTTTATCCCTACGCTGTTATTTTCAAACAATTGGGATGGAACGGCTTTTGGGCAGTGTTGATGTTCGTAGGATGTTTCCTGTGCGGATTTATCTATATTCTCAAGAAAGGAGCGCTGAACTGGGAGGAATGAAACGGTTACAAGATCCGTTGTCGATAAGAATGATAATCAAAAATAAAAACTATGTCTCGTCCTGTTTCCTATAATCTTACAGAAAAACCGCTGGAGAATGACATCAGCATGGCTGCCATGCCCGAAGGTTACCAGGGAGAGGGATTTTTTGCCTCCAAGCTCAGTGATGTAGTAGGGTTGGCCCGTAAGAATTCTATCTGGCCTCTACCCTTTGCCACTTCCTGTTGCGGGATCGAATTCATGGCAACGATGGCTTCACATTACGACCTTGCACGATTTGGTTCGGAAAGATTGGGATTTTCTCCACGCCAGTGCGATTTGCTGATGGTGATGGGCACAATCGCTAAAAAAATGGCACCCGTAGTAAAGCAGGTGTATTTACAAATGGCAGAACCCAGGTGGGTGATCGCCGTAGGCGCCTGTGCATGCAGCGGAGGAATATTTGACAGTTATAGTGTATTGCAGGGTATCGATCAGATTGTGCCAGTGGATGTATATGTTCCTGGTTGTCCGCCCAGGCCTGAAGCGATACTTGATGGCGTTATGAGAGTGCAGGATCTGGTGGGTAGAGAAAGTTTCAGGAGGCGAAATAGTGAGCATTACAAAAATTTATTAAACAGTTACGGAATACAATAATCAACTGGTAGCGACCAGCTATTAGCCACCTGATTACAACATGACTTTGAGTAACGAATCAATTCAACAGAGACTGATAGAACAATTCGGAGATCAGGTAACTGGTTTTGAAGAGCCCTATGGTATGCTCACTTTTGAAGCACCAAAGGAATTGAATCTGAAGGTGCTTAATTTTTTATATGATGATGATGAATTGGGCTTCCGTTTCCTTACCGACCTAACAGCAGTTCACTATCCTGCCTATGCAGGCAGAGAACTTGCCGTGGTATATCATCTTCACAACCTTGTTCAAAATATCCGGATTCGTTTCAAGGTATTTGCTCCTGTTAGCAAGCCGGATGTATATACAGCTACAGGTTTGTTTTCTTCTGCCAACTGGCAGGAACGCGAAGCGTATGATTTTTATGGGGTCAACTTTGTAGGACATCCCAACCTGATCAGGATACAAAACGTACCGGAAATGGATTATTTTCCTCAACGAAAAGAATTTCCTTTGGAAGACCAGACGAGGATTGATAAAGACGACGAAATGTTTGGAAGGGGAGGAAGCCGTGATTTTGGCAGTATGACGGCACCGGATCATCATCATATGATAGCGGAAGCGGATAAAGAAAAATGATAAATGTTATATGCTAAATGTTGAATGCCGGGCTTCATGTAACATTCAACATCTAAAATAAACCAAAAGGTGTCTACGATAGAAAAACATATTCAGCTCCCGGAAGGAAGCATTGAAACACAAACTACGAAGATCAACCTGGGTCCTACACACCCGGCAACACATGGTGTTTTCCAGAATATTCTGGAACTGGACGGTGAAAAGATTGTTTCAGCCGAACAAACTATTGGATATATCCACCGGGCCTTTGAAAAAATTGCCGAGCGCCGGCCTCTTTACCAGATCACCCCACTTACAGACAGGATGAATTATTGCTCCGCCCCCATCAATAATATGGGGTGGCACCTGACCTGTGAAAAACTGTTGGGAATACAAACACCCAAAAGGGTAGATTACCTGCGGGTGGTGATCATGGAACTGGCACGCCTGGCGGATCACATCATTTGTAATTCAGTTATTGGGGTGGATACCGGTGCGTTCACCGGATTTCTTTACGTGATGCAGTACCGCGAACTGATTTATGAAATCTGGGAAGAAGTATGCGGTTCCCGCCTTACTACTACAATTGGCCGCATTGGTGGTTTTGAGCGTGATTTCAATCAAATTGCTTTCACCAAGCTGGAAAAATTTTTAAAGGAATTTCCTGTAGTGCTTCGTGAATTTGAGAACCTTTTCACCCGCAACAGGATCTTCATGGAACGCACCATTGGAACCGGTCCGATCTCCGCGGAACGGGCACTGAATTATGGGTTTACCGGTCCTAATCTGCGCGCCGCCGGTGTGGATTATGATGTTCGCGTTCATGCTCCCTATAGCAGTTACCAGGATTTTGAATTCGAAATTCCTGTAGGGAAAACAGGTGATTCTTACGACAGGTTCCTCGTGCGCAACCAGGAAATGTGGCAGTCATTGCGGATCATTGAACAGGCGTATAAAAAATTACAGGAATTCAAAGGAGAAGAAAGTTCCATTTTCCATGCAGACGTACCTGAGTATTACCTTCCTGAAAAGAAGGATGTGTATACAAAAATGGAATCGCTCATTTACCACTTCAAAATTGTAATGGGTGAAATTGATATTCCACCGGGTGAAGTATATCACAGCGTAGAGGGCGGCAACGGGGAACTGGGATTTTATTTGATCAGTGATGGAGGCCGTACTCCTTACAGGCTGCACTTCCGGAGGCCCTGCTTTATTTATTACCAGGCGTATGAGGAAATGATCAAAGGCAGTATGCTGAGTGATGCCATTATTGTCATGTCTTCCATGAACCTGATCGCTGGAGAAATGGACGGCTAACTAGTTGCTGGTTGCTGGTTTCTGGTTGCAGCAAACAGTATATATGATCGCCCGGAAAAACCAGTATCAAGTAACCAGTAACCAGTAACCAGTAACCAGCATGAGGTTTTCAGAAGAAAAATTAAACAAGGTCAATGAAATAAAAGCGCGCTATCCTGAAGGAAAGCAGAAAAGCGCCTTGTTGCCGCTACTTCATATGGCACAGGAAGAGAACAAGGGCTGGCTCAGCGTGGAGGCAATGGATTATGTGGCAGAACTCCTGCAGATCAAGGCTATTGAGGTATATGAAGTCGCCACTTTTTACAGCATGTATAACCTCAGGCCGGTGGGTAAATATATTTTTGAAGTATGTCATACAGGACCTTGCATGCTGAATGGAAGCGATAGTATCATTGATTACATCAAAGAGACATTAAAAATTAACGTGGGGGAAACCACTGCGGATGGAATGTTTACCCTCAAAACAGTGGAGTGCCTGGGAGCATGTGGGTATGCGCCCATGATGCAATTGGGCAAGTTTTACAGGGAACACCTCACCAAAGAAAAAGTAGACCAGATCATACTTGAATGCAGGGATATGGCGGCCAGGAATAATTAAGGGTGTATTGAACAGGTAACATAACAGGTAAGTCAGATCAAAGGTTTGTTGTTTAAAACTAAATAAAGATGAAAAAGTTATTGTGCGTCTTGTTCCTAAGCATCCTGTCTTACAGTTCCCAGGCACAGGGCGGTGCTGGACAACAAATGGAAGTGATGATGAAAATGGCCACCCTCAGAAGTGCCTTGTTGAACAAAGACAGTGCAACTTTAGCAGGCCTGCTTTCAGATGATGTAACCTATGGTCATAGCAATGGCCTTCTGCAAACAAAAGCACAACTGATCCGGGCAGTGGTTAGCAGGGAGCAGGATTATAAAGCAATTGATCCCTCAGATATGAATATCCGTTTGTATGGTCAGTCTGCGGTCGTCACCCTACTGTCCAAAGTGAGCATGGTCTACCAGGGGAAAGCACTTGATTTAACAATGAATTTGTTACTTGTCTGGATAAGGGTGAATAATGACTGGAAGCTGGTGGCCAGGCAAAGCGTAAAATTATAACTGACCGGACATTATAGATTGATAAAGTAAGCTGACACGCATGGGAAGAAAATTATTATTGGATAAAGCAGCCATACCCAACATCAAGCAGTATGACGTGTACAGGAGCCATGGCGGCTATGCAGCGCAGGAGAAGGCTTTCAAAATGTCGCCTGCTGAGGTCATTGAGGAAGTCAAAAAAAGTGGTCTGCGCGGAAGGGGTGGTGCAGGCTTTCCAACGGGTTTAAAATGGAGCTTTCTGGCCAAGCCCGAGGGAGTTCCGCGCTACCTGGTATGTAACGCCGATGAATCTGAACCTGGAACTTTCAAGGACCGTTACCTGATGGAATTTTTACCCCATTTGTTCATTGAAGGTCTTGCAATTTCATCCTATGCACTGGGAGCTAAAATCTGTTACATATACATCCGTGGTGAATATGCCTGGATAGTTGACGTGTTGGAACAGGCCATTACAGAAGCCCGGAACAATGGGTGGCTGGGAAAAAATATTTTGGGAACAGGGTTCGACTGTGAAATTTATGTGCAACGAGGTGCTGGCGCCTATATCTGTGGTGAAGAAACTGCTTTATTAGAATCACTGGAAGGGAAAAGAGGTAATCCAAGGATCAAGCCCCCCTTTCCCGCGGTGAAAGGTTTGTGGGATTGTCCGACAGTAGTGAATAATGTGGAAACCCTGGCGGCTGTAGTTCCCATCATCCAAATCGGAGGAGAGGAATACGCGAAAATTGGTATTGGAAAATCAACCGGAACCAAACTGATTTCTAGTTGTGGTAATATCAACAAGCCTGGTGTATATGAGATTGATATGACCATCTCGGTAGAGGAATTCATTTACAGTGATGAATATTGCGGTGGCATACCCAAAGGAAAAAAACTGAAGGCGTGCATTCCGGGCGGATCTTCCGTGCCTATTTTGCCTGCCAACCTGTTGCTGAAAACCGCCAAAGGAGAAAAGCGGATGATGACCTATGAAAGCCTGTCAGACGGTGGGTTTCAGACCGGTACCATGATGGGTTCTGGTGGATTTATTGTACTGGATGAAGACCAGTGCGTGGTTCGTCATACCCTCACCCTCGCCCGCTTTTACAGGCACGAAAGCTGCGGTCAGTGTTCTCCCTGCCGTGAAGGCACGGGATGGATGGAAAAAATTTTGAACCACATCGAATATGGAAAGGGCAAGATGAGCGATATTGATTTGCTATGGGATATTCAAAGCAAGATTGAAGGTAATACCATTTGTCCGCTGGGGGATGCTGCGGCATGGCCGGTCGCGGCTGCCATCCGACATTTCAGAGATGAATTTGAATGGCATGTGATGCATCCAGACGAAGCCCAGAAAAGAAATTTCGGACTGGCTCACTACGCCGAACCGCTGGGAGTGGCGGTAGGATAAATTAAAAGACAGATTCATAAACCCATTAAAGCACACAGATAGTTGAAATATTATTTTTTCGCTTTTGCATGTATGATCATAGGTGTAAAAGGAATGACCCAACAGAAAAACAAATTTCCCATCAAAAGCAGGCAGGCTTACTTTTTTTGGGGTTGGAACAGGTCAGCGTATACGAAGAGCAATCTCAAACTGCATGGTTCAGATTACCATTTCACCCTCAGTAAAGTCAGGGCGCATGACCGGCCCACTTTGCCGATTACATCCAAATACATCTTTCACCCCACCATTCCACAATGTAATTACAGGGCTGGCTATTTTATCCGGGATAACATAGCGGTTTCTTTTGGAGTGGATCATATGAAATATGTAATGGATCAGAACCAGACCGTCAACATGAAGGGTGAGATCACAAGGGATGGAATATACAAGGGAAATTATAACGGCCCCCAAAAGCTCACACCTGACTTCCTCACTTTTGAGCACACCAATGGCCTGAATTATATCAATGCTGAAATTGAAAAATATTTTTTGTTATACAGGTCACAAAGCAACAATTGCGTCATCAGTACTATGTTGGGAGGAGCTGGTGGAATTTTGTATCCTAAGACCGATGTAAAGCTGCTGGACTATGAAGAAAATGACAAGTTCCATGTGGCTGGTTTTGGGGTGAGCGTAAAAGGGGGAGTTTCCGGAACCTTTTTTAAATACCTGCTTGTTCAGGTAGAATCAAAGAAAGGATTTATTGATATGCCAGACATACTTTTGCACCGGACTGGAATTGAAGGAAAAGGAAAACAGTCTTTCTTTTTTGGTGAGTTGATTGCACATCTTGGTGTTATCGTCAGGTGGTAAGAAGTGATAAAGGGCTGTAACGAAGTATGATGATCGCGGGAGGAGAGTGGTAGCGAAGTTCGGCTGCTTGATAGGTTAGAGTAACAATCTAAATTCTTGTGAACCCAACAGTAAGCAGGCTACCGTGCATGATGGTAGCAACCTAATTATGGCGGAAGAAAAAAAACTTTTGAAGGTAACGATCGATAACATCACCATTGAAGTGGAGCCGGGTACCAGTATCCTCCAGGCTGCTCGCAAGATTGGCGGTGATGTGGTACCCCCCGCTATGTGTTATTATACCAGGCTGAAAGACAGTGGAGGTAAGTGCCGTACCTGCCTCGTAAGGGTGGCAGCTGGTTCCACAGCAGACCCCAGGCCTATGCCCAAGCTGGTGGCATCCTGTCGCACCAATGTAATGGATGGAATGGTGGTGGAAAATATCACCAGTCCGGTGGTGTTGGAAGCCCGCAAAGGAGTGGTAGAATTATTACTGATCAATCATCCACTGGATTGCCCCGTATGCGACCAGGCAGGGGAATGCGATTTGCAGGATTTGAGTTTCAATCATGGCGCCGAAGCTACCCGGTATGAATTTAAAAGAAGAACTTTCGAACGCATTGACCTGGGTCCATACATCCAACTTCACATGACACGCTGCATTCTTTGTTACCGTTGCGTGTATACGGCAGACCAGGTGGCGGGCCAGCGGGAGCATGGTGTGCTCGACAGAGGCGATCATTCTCAGATTGCTACTTATATCAAAGAATCATTGGACAATGAATTTATAGGAAACGTAATCGATGTTTGTCCAGTTGGCGCCCTTACAGACCGCACCTTCCGCTTCAAAAACAGGGTTTGGTTTACCAGGCCAGTGGAAGCACACCGTGATTGCAACACCTGTAAAGGAAGGGTGCGTTTATGGTTGAGAGGTGATGACGTATTGCGGGTAACGGCAAGAAAGGATCAATGGGGAGAAGTGGAGGAATGGATCTGTAATGAATGCAGGTTTGAAAAAAAGAACGTGAATGATTGGATCATTGAAGGCCCTACAAGAGTGGACCGGCATTCGGTGATTTCCCAGGGTCATTATGTCAATACTGTAAAACCAGCAGAAACCTTCAGTGCTATCATGAAAGGACGGGAGCCTCAATTATTGATGGATATTCACCAGGTAAGTGAAGTGAACCTGGTGGATCTGAACCAGATTCCCGGACCCGCTACCAATGCTACTTTCAATGGACATCCCCTGGAAAGTGGACATAATGTTACGGATATAAAAGAAAATGCCGGACCAAATAAAAAAGGAACGGATTCAACAAATCCGAATACTCTTTGAACCTGCCTGCCGGCTGGCAGGTATCGAATAACGGAGTTAGATAGAATTGCGAATTAGGAATGAGTAGGTCAATTACGATGATCATGAAAAAATTCCTTTTCCTGTTGATCGCCTCTCTGCTTCTTGGATTTGTATTTTTTGCAGCTATGTATTGGTTGTTTGATTGTACATGGAATGATTCTTTTAGCATGGCATTGACAGTGGCATTATCCGGATTGATAACAGAATATGTGAGGGAAAATTTAAAAAAAAGAACGAAGAATAAGCAAATAAATTAATTGAACTAAAAAAGCTTACAGCTAATAGCTTATAGCCAATGGCCAATAGCTCACAGCTCAAAGCGCACAGCTTGTAGCATGCTCATACAAATAGACTGGTGGATCTTTTGGGAAAAATGTGTTCTGATCGGAGGGATCATTTCCCTTTCCATGCTGGTAGCCATGTATAGTACTTATGCGGAAAGAAAGGTTGCTGCTTTTTTGCAGGACAGGATTGGACCTAACCGCGCAGGACCCTTTGGACTTTTTCAACCATTGGCAGACGGACTGAAATTATTTATGAAGGAAGAGATCATTCCTATCATGTCCTCGAAATTTCTTTTTATTCTGGGACCCATGCTCGCCATGATTACTGCGCTGCTCACCAGTGCCGTGATTCCATGGGGATCAACCATTGACATTGCCGGTCATAAAGTTCCCCTGCAGATCGCAGATATCAATATTGGTATCCTGTACATTTTCGGTGTGGTTACGCTTGGCGTTTATGGAATCATGATCGGCGGATGGGCCTCCAACAATAAATTCTCTCTTTTAGCTGCCATCAGGGGTGCGTCTCAGATGATTTCCTACGAATTGGCAATGGGATTGGCACTGATTGCAGTGCTGATGATCTCAGGTTCCTTGAGAATGAGTGTGATTGTCCAGGAACAGTTGCAGCACGGATGGAACGTCATTTACCAGCCACTGGGCTTCTTTATTTTTTTTGTTTGTGCATTAGCAGAATGTAACAGAACGCCGTTTGACCTTCCTGAAGCAGAAAATGAATTGAACATGGGCTATCACCAGGAGTATTCTTCCATGAAACTTGGGTTTTATCTTTTCGCTGAATACATTAATATGTTCATGAGCTCTGTAGTAATGGCCACACTTTTTTTTGGTGGTTATGATATTCCCTTTGTGAATGAAGCGGCATGGGGCGACCATTGGTGGGTAGGCCTGATCGGGTTCAGCGTTCTCATGATGAAGGCTACCTTTTTTATTTTCATATTCATGTGGATCAGGTGGACCATACCTCGTTTCCGTTACGACCAGCTCATGAACCTTGGATGGAAGGCTTTGTTGCCCATGTCACTTGTCAATATGCTCATTACTGCAGTTGTAGTGCTGTTATTAAGAAAATAAAGGTGAATGGAACACTTTCAATCAAAGATGGAAAGGTGTGGATGATAGAATATATTTGCGAAATTTTATAATGCATCCGCTGAAGGCGGATAATTCTGAAAGATGCAGGCACTAACGAACAGAAAGAAAGAAGTGGATCGAAGTCCCATGACATTTTGGGAAAAAATGTACCTGCCTGCTATCGCAAAAGGCATGGGAATTACAATGAGTCATTTCTTCCGTAAAAAACCCACCATCAGCTATCCGGAAGAAAAGCGCCAGTTTTCCGCTGTGTTCCGCGGCCTTCATATTCTCAACCGCGATGAGGAAGGCAGGGAAAGATGTACGGCCTGTGGCTTATGCGCTGTGGCATGTCCAGCGGAAGCCATCACTATGGAAGCAGCAGAAAGGCAAACTGGTGAAGAACATTTGTACCGCGAAGAAAAGTATGCAGCCAAGTATGAGATCAATATGCTTCGCTGTATTTTCTGCGGCATGTGCGAAGAGGCTTGTCCTAAAGATGCCATTTACCTCACACAGACTTTTGCGCCAGCCAATTATGCGCGCAAAGGTTTCATTTATGGTAAAGACAACCTTTTAATACCCAACCCGGTTACCGAGCCGGAAGCTTATGCCAGTGCCAAAGGAAAGATTGTAAAGAAATAAATGAACCAATACAAAGAATGAGCATTACAGAAATATTGTTTTGGGTTCTTTCAACGGTAACGGTTTTCAGCGCGCTGATGGTGGTAATCAGTAAAAATCCGGTGTACAGCGTGCTGTGGCTGATCGTGACTTTTTTCTCTATTTCAGGACATTATATTTTATTGAATGCTCAATTCCTGGCAATTGTCAATATCATTGTTTATGCGGGTGCCATTATGGTACTTTTCCTTTTCGTGATCATGTTGATGAACCTGAGCAAAGACACGGAACCTCAAAAAAATAAATGGTTGAAACTGGCGGGTGCTGTAGCGGGAGGATCCTTGTTGCTGGTGCTCGTGGCAGCACTGCGTCATACGGAAACCAATATGACCGAATTGGGAACCGGAGATATCGGGTTGATCCAGAACCTGGGCCGTGTGTTGTTCAAAGAGTATGTGGTGCCTTTTGAGATCAGTTCCATTTTGTTTTTGAGTGCCATGGTGGGTGCAGTGGTAATTGGTAAAAGAGAATAGGAGTGCTGACGCTTGTGCTTCGAGTGAAAATTGGAAAGTGTCATTCACATAGCGCAAAACAAGGTGGATATTCCGCGGCCATTTTAATTTATAAGAAGTAAAGTATGCCTGTAAACGATTATATATTTCTTTCCATTACCCTGTTCGTTATAGGTATGATAGGGGTGCTTACCAGAAGGAATGCCATCATCATTTTTATGTGTATTGAACTGATGCTAAATGCGGTGAATTTATTGCTGGTGGCTTTTTCCAAAATGCCTCACGTGGCCCAGAAGGCACCCACTTTTACAGCGGGAAGCGATGGCCAGTTGTTTGTATTTTTTATTATGGTTGTGGCGGCAGCGGAAGTCAGTGTGGGTTTGGCGATCATCGTGATGCTATATCGAAACACGCATTCAGTGGATGTAAATTTTTTGAACAGACTAAAACATTAGGCTGCCTGCTTACGCTGCACGCGGAAGCGTGTAGTGAGAGCGCTCAGCGAAGCATCATATGAAGACATTGATTTTTCTGATTCCTCTGCTTCCTTTGATCGGCTTTCTCATCAATGGGCTGGGCCGAAAATATCTTTCCAAAGGAATGGCTGGGCTCATTGGTTGTGCCTCTGTGGGATCTTCATTCATCATCAGCCTGTTGTTGTATTTCCGGAGGGAAGAATTATCAGGTCATCAGATCACAAAAAGCGCAAGGACCTTATCAGAACCTGTTTTCCGCTATTTCGATTTCATTCGCGTAGATGCTTTACAGATTCCCTTTTCTTTTCAGGTAGACCAGCTTACCCTGGTGTTTCTTTTAATTATCACCGGCGTCGGCCTGCTGATACATGTGTATTCTACTTCTTACATGCACCATGAGAAAAGTGACCATTTCGCCCGGTATTTTTCTTTTTTGAATTTATTTGTTTTTTCCATGCTGCTTCTAGTCATGGGAGCCAACTATGTGATCATGTTCATCGGTTGGGAAGGCGTTGGTCTTTGTTCTTACCTGCTTATCGGATACTGGTTTCAGAATATAGATTATACCAAAGCTGCGAAAAAAGCTTTTGTCATGAACCGTATCGGCGACCTGGGATTTCTTCTGGCTGTTTTCTGGATCATTGATAAAACTGGTTCCGCCAATTATTCGGAAGTGTTCCAGCATGCCAACCAACTTTCTGCCTCTGATATCACGGGCATTACTTTATTATTATTTGTGGGAGCTACCGGTAAAAGCGCACAGATTCCCCTGTACACCTGGCTGCCGGACGCGATGGCGGGCCCAACACCTGTATCGGCATTGATCCATGCGGCTACTATGGTAACGGCGGGAATCTATATGATTGCCAGAAGCCATGCCTTATATGTCAATGCCACTACCACCAATCATATCATCGCTATCATTGGCGTTTCTACTGCATTGTTGGCCGCCACCATTGCCATGAAACAAAATGATATTAAAAAAGTGCTGGCTTATTCTACTGTCAGTCAGTTGGGATTTATGTTTCTGGCTCTTGGAAGTGGCGCTTATGTGGCCGCTGTTTTTCATGTGATGACCCATGCGTTTTTCAAGGCTTTACTTTTCCTGGGTTCTGGATCCGTGATCCATGCGCTGGATGGACAACAGGATATTCGTTTGATGGGTGGCCTGAAAAATAAATTAAATATCACTTATGGGACTTTTCTGGTAGGTTGTCTGGCTATTGCAGGCATCCCTCCATTATCTGGATTTTTTTCTAAGGATTCCATTTTGCTGGGTACCTATTCGAATGGTGGCAACCTGTATACTTTTTTATTTCTTGTGGGAGTCATTACTTCCGGACTTACCGCATTTTATATGTTCAGACTCCTGTTCATCACCTTCCATGGTGCCTTCAGAGGTACAGAGGAACAAAGGAACCACCTGCATGAAAGTCCTGCAAGCATGACCCTTCCCCTGTTGATACTTGCTTTGCTTTCTGTCATTGGAGGATTTGTAGGTATACCTGAAGTGTTTATTCATGGAGGGGAAAGACTGGGGGCATTCCTTTCGCCGGTATTACCGGTCAATGAAAACCACTTATCCAATGTTACAGAAGTGGCCTTAATGGCCTTCACAACAGGCATCGCCCTTGTAGCGATCGGAGTGGCCTGGTTACGGTACCGTAATTACAGGGAAGAAAAGACCAATTCCCTGGGCAGGGTGATGGAGCATAAATGGTATGTGGATGAATTATATGATAACATGATCGTGAAACCTGTGAACAAACTCGGATGGTTTGCCAGCAAATACTTTGAAAAAAGTGGGATTGATGGTATGGTCAATGGAGTAGGAAGGCTGGTGAATTACAGCAGTCGTCAATTACGTTGGCTGCAGAGTGGGCAGATAGGCAGCTATGTACTATTAATGGTGATCAGCATGGTGATGTTTTTTGTGTTTCAGTTTTTTTTGAGAAAATAATTGAGTGATGGGTGAACAGATCTTAAAATTCTTACTGAAGAAGAAGGTTCTCGGCCAGTAAGATCCGTAGGAATTTATTCACTTTTCACGATTGACCAAACAGGTCAGATGATAATCAGTTCATATGATCGTTTTAATATTATTATTGATTCCTTTGATTGGCGGGCTTTTGTCCTTCCTGCTCCGTAACAGGAGCGCGGTTCGACAATTTTCTTTAGTGGTGGTCATTTTAACACTGATAGCCGCTATGGCAGGGATCTTTGTTTTCAACAAAAACATGTCCGGCCAAAGTTTGCATTTCAGTGCTTCATGGCTCGGAAGCCTGGGCAGCTCCTTTACTTTGAAACTGGATGGCCTTTCCCTTTTGCTGTGCCTGTTGACTTCGATCGCCTACGTGTTTATTTTCATCTCCACCTGGAAAACGGAACAAAAAAAATCAAATAATTTTTTTGGATTGATGCTGCTCACGCAGGCAGGCCTGATGGGCGTTTTTACGGCTACCGACGCCCTGTTGTTTTATTTTTTCTGGGAGCTGGCACTGGTGCCGGTTTATTTCCTTTGTTCCGGTTGGGGGGGTGAAAAACGGATACAGGTAACTTTCAAATTTTTTATCTACACGTTCACAGCTTCTGTGCTGATGCTGGTGGCGTTGCTTTACCTGTATTTTCAAACACCCGACAGGTCATTTGCGCTGGAATCATTTTATAGTTTACACCTGAGTGGAGATCAGCAAACAATTGCTTTTTGGCTTTTATTTATGGCCTTTGCCGTAAAAATGCCGGTATTTCCTTTGCATACCTGGCAGCCGGATACTTATGAGCAGTCGCCCACATCCGTGACAATGGTACTCAGTGGCCTGATGGTTAAGATGGGTGTGTTTGGTTTGCTTCGATGGGTGCTACCTATAGTTCCTGCGGCTTCCTTCGCTTGGGGCGATGTGGCTATGAGTTTTGCCATTACGGGTATCATTTATGCCTCTGTAATTGCAATTCAACAGGATGATCTCAAACGCCTGATCGCCTATTCTTCCATTGCACACGTAGGTTTGATGGCCGCCACCATTTTTGCGGAAACAAAATCAGGATTACAGGGCGTCATGATCCAGATGTTCAATCATGGAATCAATATTATCGGGTTGTGGATCATAGCGGAGCTGATTGAAAGACAATTCAAAACACGGAAACTTTCCGAGTTGGGCGGGATTGCCCGGAAAGCGCCGGTGCTGACTTTGTTTGCTGTCATCATTACGCTGGCCAACATTTCGCTGCCATTGACCAATTCATTTATTGGTGAATTCATGATGTTCAATGGCATTTGGAGTTCGATAGTTACCAAATATCATATGGTGTTTACCATACTCGCGGCACTGAGCATTATACTGGCGGCCGTCTATTCGCTGACCATGATTCAGAAAATATTTTTTGGTCCTTCCAATGCGGTTACAGAAAACGGTCAGGACATATTGTTTCCGGAAAAATTGGTGCTGACCCTGATGGTTTTGTTGATCATGGCTACAGGTGTGTATCCGCAACCTTTATTGAATCTCACCAATGGATTTGTTGATGGGCTGATGAAAGAAATTAATGTTGCTCACATGATCATAAAATAATATGGACGTATTAATCCTAACAGCGCTTTGCGGAATTGTGATGATGTTCAGCTCTTTTCTGCTGAAAAATAAAAGTTCCGTGCGTACCCTGGCGCATGTGCTTTTACTGGCTGTCATTGTGGTCAACCTGCTGGAATTGCGCGGTGTTGTTTTTTTTGTGGTCGACACCAGGGGTTTGTTGTTATTTGACCGGTACGCATTATTGTTTTCGCTGGTGGCCAACGTTTGTACGTTTGCCTTTTTTTTACTGTCCTCCCGCGACATGGAAAAAGTAGGCGTGAACTATGCGGACTATTTCGCTTTATTATTTTTTATACTGAGCGGTGTGGTGATTGCTGCTTCCTTCAAATCCCTGCTGATGCTTTTCCTGGGAATTGAAATCATTTCCATTCCTCTTTATATTTTAACGGGTAGCGACAAGCGAAATTTGAAAAGCAATGAAGCCTCTCTGAAGTATTTTCTGATGGGCGCTTTTTCCACGGGGTTGATGCTGATGGGCATTGCGCTGATCTATGGTGCTTCAGGTACCTTTCAGACAGGTGAAGGTTATCCGGTAATGACGGAAGGTAAAGGTCCCGTGCTGATCACAGCCGGAATGATGTTGCTGCTGTTCTCTATGTCCTTCAAGGTTTCGGCAGCGCCTTTTCATTTCTGGACCCCTGATGTATACGATGGTGCCCCAACAGTGTTCACCTCATTTATGGCAACGATTGTAAAAACTGCCGGATTTATTGCATTCATGCGGTTATTCCATGACGCATTTGGAGACATGCATGCGCAGTGGAAATTACTGGTGGCTGTTATTGCAGCCGCCACTTTATTCATAGGAAACATGACCGCGGTTTTCCAGCAAAGTGTAAAACGCATGCTGGCTTATTCCAGTATATCACAGGCAGGGTTTATGATGCTGGCGGTGTATGCGCTTAACAGTGACGCCAGAGAAGGCCTCATTTTATATGCCGCCGCCTATTCACTGGCAACGATTGGCATTTTTGCCATTTTGGTAAAAATGAAGGACTATACTTTTGAATCTTTCAATGGCTTTGCCAGGCACCAGCCGGTTATGGCGGTAACCTTGGTAATTTTTCTTTTTTCTCTCGCCGGTATTCCGCTGACTGCTGGATTTCTTTCTAAATTTTATATGCTCCGGGCTATTGTAGATGCAGGCAGTTTATGGCTGGCCGTATTCGCGGTTCTAATGGCAGCGATCAGCGTGTATTATTATTTCAGGCTGGTGCAGGCAATGTATTTCAAAGAGGGGGCGGCTCCCGCTCTTTTTCTTTCCAGAGGTTTCAAAGCCACAATGATCGGGCTGGCTGTTATCACCATTCTATTGGGCATCTTTCCGACCCTGCTTACCAACTGGCTATACTTCTAGTTTAAAAATAAATGATTAGACAGGGAGGTTGACTAATTTAGTCTCCTGGCACAAATGAAAATAGCTGCTATTTTTTCTCTGGCATTCAGAACCGTGCGCAGTAACCTGTTACGCACCGGCATTACCGTGGCCATTATAGCATTCGGCATCATGGCACTCATAGGAATTATAACCGCCATTGAGGCCATGAATCAAAAGCTGACCGAAAGCTTTTCTTCCATGGGCGCAGATGGATTTACACTGCGGTACAAAGAACGAAACCTGAGGTTTGGCAATGATGATAATGAAGTGAAATTGTCAAAGAAAGGTGCCCGAAAGGAAAAGAAGTCCAGCCTGGATAAGCCGATCCCGCAGGAGCAGGCAGAATTGTTCGTGGCCAATTACCAGTTCCCTTCTGTTACCGGCATTTCCTGTTTTGCAGACAGGAATACCATTATTTCTCACCAGTCCAATAAAACAAGTCCCAATGTATTCCTATTCGGGGCTGATGAGAATTACCTTGAACTCAATGGTTTTGAAATACAGGCCGGAAGAAATTTCACGCGCCAGGAAGTGCAGTCTGAGCAGAATGTATGTTTATTGGGCAACGACGTAGCCGCCAAATTATTCAGGGTCAGTAAAACCTTAGCGGTGAATAGCATGGTCCGGATCAATGATATTCCTTTCCGGGTCATCGGCGTTCTGGGAGGAAGGGGTTCCACTTTTGGTTTCAGCCGGGACAATATTGCCATCATTGGATACAGGAATGTGAGAAAATATTTCGGTAAAAATTCTTATACCATTGGTATCAAGGCGGCGCAATTGAATCAGGTGGAGAATGCGATGGGGGAAGCTGAAATCGTTTTCAGGGCGGTGCGAAAATTGAACACTACTGAAGAAAGCAATTTTGTAGTGGAACGCAGTGACAGTGTTGCGGAAAAAGCTATGAATGTGTTGGGCTACCTTACCGCTGCCATCATTGTCATCGGGTTTATCACTCTGATCGGATCTTCAATCGGGCTGATGAATATCATGCTGGTATCAGTAACAGAAAGAACGAAGGAAATTGGGCTGATCAAGGCTATCGGAGGAAAAAGTAAATCCATAAGACAGCAATTTTTATCCGAAGCAGTGATGATCAGTGTGATGGGCGCCCTTTTTGGGATCATTCTCGGCGTTTTAGTAGGAAATCTTTTTTCGTTGGTTCTTCAGACTGGTTTTGTAGTTCCCTGGAGGTGGGTGATGTATGGCATCGGAATCTGTACCATGGTGGGTTTGCTGGCGGGTTTATATCCAGCACTCCGGGCCGGGAAACTTAACCCCATAGAAGCCCTGCGGTATGAATAAAGTACAGGAAATCAATATCCGATAATAAATAATTTTTTTAAAAACAGATATTGCTAACTTTAAAAAGAACATTTTCCATACCATTGTGGAAACAAAGCTGAAAAAATTTGGTCGGAGTAAATAATTACTATTTTTTTTCAGTAGAATTGTGACCCCGAAAGTTCAACACTGATTCAATTAAAAATTAAAAATTACAATCATGGCAGAAACAAGACCGACTGCAGGTGCTACTTCATCAGTTAAGGCGACATCAGTTCAACCAAAGAAAGGCGGGAATGCAATTTCCTGGCTGGCTCCGATTATTTGTGTAATTGCCGGTTATTGTATTTGGCGATTTATTTTAGGAAGTGCTGACGGTTTCAAAGAGCCTGATGCAGCTGGTGGATTCTGGCCCAAGCACCACGGACCAAAAGATGGTTTACATGGAATTTACGAAGGTGGAATTATTGTTCCTCTTTTGATCGGGATGTTGTTGATGGTAGTAACATTTTCTATCGAGCGGCTGATGACCATCAGCAAGGCCTTAGGAAAAGGATCCATCGCCAATTTCATCCGCAAAGTGCAGTACCACCTGGCTAACCGCAATGTGGATGCCGCGCTGGCAGAATGCGACAAGCAAAGGGGTTCAGTAGCCAATGTCATGAAAGCAGGTCTTCGCCGTTATAAAGAAATGATCAGCACTTCTGAAATGGACACAGAACAAAAAGTTATTGCCATTCAGAAAGAAGTGGAGGAAGCTACCGCACTGGAGCTCCCCATGCTGCAAAAAAACCTGGTGTTCCTTTCTACCATCACCTCAGTAGGAACCTTGGTAGCCTTATTAGGTACGGTAATCGGTATGATCAGGTCTTTCTCTGCGCTGGGTGAATCCGGAGGTGGTAATGCCACTGCATTGGCCACAGGTATATCAGAAGCCTTGTATAACACGGCTCTTGGAATTGGTACTTCTGCGCTTTCGCTGGTCATGTATAATGTGTTTACAACCAAGATCGACAGCATCACTTATGGTATTGATGAATCAGGATTTACTTTAACGCAATCATTCGCTTCTTTGTATAAATAGCATTTGATTATGGAATTGGTAACTTTTTGCATCCCATACAAAAATTAATCTAACATATGCCAAGTGTCAAATTACCAAGAAAGAGCACCGCTACGGACATGACTCCCTTTGTGGACGTGGCTTTCCTGATTCTTTCTTTCTTTATGCTGGCCACAAAATTCAAACCGCCTGAACCTGCAGAGATCACTACACCCAGGTCTGTTTCCACGGATAAATTGAAAGAAGAAAATATGGTGATGGTGGAGTTTGACTCCGCAGGTCGCGTTTTCTTTTCCATGAATGTAAAAAACCCGCAGGATGAGAACCTGAAGGCCACGGTGATTGAAAAGATCAATAAAATGCGGAACCTCGGTCTGACTGACAATGAGGTAGCCAGTTTTAAAACCAGTACGCTGATTGGAGTTCCTTTCAATCAACTGAAGAAAGTTCTTGCCATACCGGTTGCTGAAAGGGTAAAGATCAAACAAATTGGCATTCCAACTGATTCATCTAACAATGAATTAGCCGACTGGATCAATGCGGCGAAAACAACTTTCATTTCCAGAAAGCAGGAACTGCAGGGAGCAGGAGATCAAAAAGCCTACAATGATTTTGAAGTGTATTACATGATCAAAGGTGATAATGATGCCAAGTACCCGCAGTTTGACGGAGTGATTGAAGCCATGAGAAGGAATGACCAGTTCAGTTTTAAATTGGTGACAGACCCTGAAGAAGCACCGGCGGGCTCAGAGCTGTATAAAAACCGGGCGATGCGCAAATCGGTGGCAGATAAAAAAACAACGACGACCAAATAATTAAATTCATGTTATGGCAGATATAGATGTATCCGGTGGTGACAGTGGCCATAAAAAAGGCCCGGGCGTCAAAAAAGCAAAAAAATTGTCTACCCGTGTAGACATGACGCCAATGGTTGACCTGGGTTTTTTGCTGATCACATTCTTTATTTTCACTACCACACTCAGTACACCCAGTACCATGTCTTTGAACATGCCTAAAAAAGTGCAGGATGAAAAGGAGCAGATGCAAATCAAGGCTTCCAATGCCCTTACACTCATGCTGGGAAAAGAAAGCAGAAATTACAGAAGGGTATATTATTACATGGGCCAGCTGGAAGCGGATGGTTCCAATTTTAATACCGCCACTTTCGACGACATCCGCAAGATCATTATAGAAAAAAGAAAGGATGTCATGAGCAAGTATACAGAAGACCCTACAGACAAAGCCTGTGAGAAAATGAAACAGCAGGCCAAAGATGATGGTGATCCTAACTGGCAGAATGCTTGTCGCGACAAAGATTTTGTTGTGGTGATCAAGCCCACTAAGGATGCCCGTTATGCCAGTACCATTGACCTGTTGGATGAAATGACAATCAATGGCGTAAAGGCCTTTGCTCTGGTGGATATCCTGCCTCAGGAAAATGAACTGGTACAGAAGGTGGAAAAAACAAACGGTGTCAGATAACCCGTTTTTATGGAATTTTAATCTTTTTGCATCTCACTATAAAGCGTAAATAATGGAAGCCAATAAAATACT
>JANLYU010000201.1:0-1942 GCA_031365785.1 Flavisolibacter sp.
CAGCATGGTATCAACAAGACTTTTAAAATTGTCGTACTGGGGATTAGTCGCCCAGGAGATCACTTCCAGCCTGTCCATCATTTCCGTTGCATTCTTTTTAATAAGACCGGTGATCACCTCACTATTACCATTTTTACCTAAAATTTCAGAGTAAACCTTTACGCTGCTTAGTGTGGCGCCTACATCATCGTGCAGGTCGCGGTGAAGGCGTTGCCGCACTGCAAAGATTTTAAGTTTTTGATGCAGTCTGTAACGGAAAAGCAAGTATAACGCTAAAGCTATTGCCAAAACAATAAGTGATCTGAAATACCAGGTTTCCCAGTAGGGTGGTTTAATAATCAATACAAGTTTTGTAGGTGTTTCATTCCAGATGCCGTGATGATCGGCATTCTTTATTAGTAGGGTGTATGTCCCGGCGTCTAAGTTTGTATAGGTGATTGAATTCCTGTCTGTGATATAAGTCCAGTCTTTATCAAAACCTTGCAACTTGTAAGCGTATGTGTAATTCTCCGGGTTGATAAAATCCATATTTGCCAGCTCAAAGCTTATTACAGACTGATCATGGCTCAGGCGAATTGTATCAGTGAGATAGGCTGCCTTACTCAGTATGGAGCCTTCTGATGGTATGACAGACTGATTGGCGAGCCGTACGTCAGTGATAACAACGGGCTGACTGTTATAAGAACTTTTATAGGTATTGGGATTAAAATACACTACCTGTCCATCATTGGTGCCAAATGCAATTGTGCCGTCATTACATTTTAGAGAGGTTAAAAAAGAAAAATTTTCAGACAATAGACCCGAGCTGATATTGTAATTCATGAAGCTTTTTGTGGAAGGATCAAACCTTGAAATACCATTGTCGGTGCTGATCCACAAAATTCCCTGGTCGTCTTCTTCAATGCGGGAAATTAAATTACTTGCCAACCCATTTTTGGTGGTGTACCAATGAACACTATCTGTTTTTGTATCCAGTACGTTTAGCCCGCCGCTTACAGTGCCAAACCATATCTTTTCATTTTTACCTGGCCTTACGCAACTAACCACATCATGGCTGATCTTACGTGAGCCCGCAGCACTTTCAGAGTAATTTGTAAATGTATTTTGTTGCGGCACATTACCAGACAAGCGATAGCGATATAACCCATCATCCCAGGAACCAATCCATAGCTGTCGTTTGTTATCTTCTTTAATCTGGCTGATACTCGAAGCATGCAAGGAGTTCGGACTGGAAGCGTTTGCCACGATCCTTTTGACAACCTTTGTAGCCGGATCATAATAACAAACACTGTTCATTTTTGAGCCGCCATTATAGGTGCCGATCCAAATTAATCCCTGTGCATCTTTTTCCATTGATGTGATATTGTTGGAAGGAAGCGAATTCTCGTTTAAAGGGTCATGCAAAAGGTGGATAGATTGGTTGGTTCCAGGTGCCATGTGAAATATTCCATCTGATGCAGTACCGATCCAAAGGCCGTAATTTTTGTCGTTTAACTGGCATTGAACGGATAGTTTTTTTTCTTTCTCTGTTAGATGAACTGATTCAAAGAGCTGGTTAAAAAATGTGAACCGGAAAAGACCTCCTGCTGCTCCGATAAGCCAGGTGCCAGGTCTCTCTTCCAAAATGGATTCGATCTTACTTTTTTGCGCAAGTTTTTGCATGCCTGGAATATGATAAAAAAATAAAGAAGGCTCATATACCTGGTACAAACCATTGTATGAAGTCGCTACCCAAACAAAGTCTTTTTTGTCAACATAAATATCCAGGATCTGCAAGAGTTTCAGTGTTGTATCAGGTGATTCAATTTTTGCTATACTATTATTTTCTGATACGAATAAACCGCCGACAGTGCCGATCCATATTCTTCCTTTACTGTCTTTTTTTATACTTCGTACAGTCGTCTGTTTTATTTTCTCAAGTTCACCTGAATTCATCAGTTGA
>JANLYU010000202.1:0-6332 GCA_031365785.1 Flavisolibacter sp.
CACCATGCTGCACAGATCTATTCAGCTCCTGCATGGCCGGACGAACCTTTGTTTTACCTCAGTGTTCCTTCGAAAACAGAACCATCCACAGCACCGGATGGTTGCGAGAATTTGTTTTTGCTGATACCCGTTGCTTCTGGTCTGAAGCAGGATAACATGGAATTAAGAGAATATTATTTCGATAAAGTGATGAAAAGATTGGAAAAACATATTGGCCAGCCTGTAGCTGATGCAATAATTTTCAAAAGATCTTACTCAGTTTCAGATTTTATCAGTGATTACCATGCCTATAAAGGGAATGCTTACGGTTTAGCCAATGTACTCAGCCAAACGGCTATTTTACGTCCTTCATGCAAAAGTAAAAAAGTAAGCAATCTTTTTTATACGGGTCAGTTTACCATACCAGGACCAGGCGTTCCGCCAAGTCTCATCAGTGGTGAAGTAGTCGCTAAACAAGTGATTAAATCGTTTAATAATTAATGTATGACGATTGAATTATTCAACAGTGTAAGCCAGGAATGCAGCCGCCTGGTCACACTGCGTTACAGTACTTCTTTTTCTTCTGCCATCAAACTGCTGCACCGGGAATTGCGCGTGCCCATTTTTAATATTTATGGTTTTGTCCGGTTTGCGGATGAAATTGTGGACACCTTTCACGGTCATGATAAGAACCACCTGCTGGAACGATTCCGGCAGGATACCTTCGAAGCTATTGAATGCGGCATTAGCCTGAACCCCGTACTGAACAGCTTCCAGAAAACTGTTAATGAATATGGAATCAACCTGGAGCTGATCAGGTCTTTTTTCAGAAGTATGGAATCTGATCTGACCATCCGTTCCTACGACCGCCAGGGGTATAAAGAATATATATACGGATCAGCAGAAGTGGTGGGGCTGATGTGCCTCTATGTTTTTTGTGAGGGCAAGCAGGAATTATACAATCAATTGAACTCCTCCGCAAGCGCACTGGGAGCAGCTTTTCAAAAAGTAAATTTTTTAAGGGATATCAAGGCAGACTTCAATGACCTGTCGAGGACTTACTTCCCCGGCTGCGATTTTCATAATTTTACAGATGCTGAGAAATTTCAGATTGAACGGGATATAGAAGAGGATTTTGCAAATGCTTATAACGGCATTTTGCAATTACCGATCAAAGCCCGGTTTGGTGTTTATGTAGCGTATAAATATTACTATTCACTTTTCAGGAAAATAAAAAGTACGCAACCGGAGCACATCCTGCAAAGAAGGATCAGGATCGCTAATTATCATAAGGCCTTTATTGTGCTGAGGGCAAGTGTAAAAAATGGACTACGTTTGATTCAATGAAACAACCGCAGGTTATATTGGTGAATGAAAAAGACGAGCAGACAGGGGTCATGGATAAAATGGAAGCACACCGCTCGGGAACACTGCACAGGGCTTTCAGCATATTTATTTTTGATTCCGGTGGCCGTATGTTGTTGCAGAAAAGGGCACCGGCAAAATACCATGGGGGCGACCTATGGACCAATGCCTGTTGCAGTCATCCTTATCCTGGCGAGTCTACCGAAGATGCTGCTACCAGGAGGCTGGAAGAAGAACTGGGATTTATTACAGGGCTGAGGAAGATTTTTTCCTTTACGTACCAATCGATGGTGGAAAATGGTTTGGTGGAGCATGAGTATGATCATGTATTTGCAGGACAATTCGAAGGAGACATCTTTCCAAATGATGGAGAGGTAGCTGCTATCAGGTACATGGAAATGAAGTCCATAAAAACAGAAATGGAACGACATCCGGAACACTTTACATCCTGGTTTAAAATTGCGTACCCTAAAATAGAAACCTGGTGGAAAGAACGCTTCAGGAAGGAAATTCAGTCATCGACAGAAAAAGAGGATACGATACATCCAGAAGTTAACAAGTAAATTATGATTCTGATCTATTTCATACTTCTTTTAATTGCCACCTTTTTTATAATGGAAGGGGTTACCTGGCTCACACATAAATTTATAATGCACGGATTTTTATGGAGTCTTCACCGTGATCACCATCAGAAAGAACCTGGATTTTTTGAAAAGAACGACTGGTTCTTCGTGATTTTTGCCATACCCAGTATGCTCCTCATCCTTTTTGGCACCATATGGGGCACCTGGTGGATGCAGGCTATCGGGTTTGGTATTATGGCTTATGGGGCGGCTTATTTTCTGGTGCATGATGTCATCATCCACCAAAGATTCAAATGGTTTAGCAGAAGCAAAAGTAACTATGTCCGTGCCATACGATGGGCGCACAAAATGCACCACAGACACCTCAACAAGATCGAAGGGGAAAGCTTTGGTATGCTGATGGTACATAAAAAATACTGGGATAAGATACGGCGCGATAAAAAATTAATGCAGGCCTCGCGTGTGGCATATGCTCCTGAATTGGACAGCGTCTGAATCCATTTCCATTAGATAATTAATACACCCCATACCTGTTTCCCTTACATATGATTACATTATTGCAGGTGCTGGATGTGCGGGCCTGAGCCTTGCCATGCACCTGATTGATTCTGGAAAATTTTCAGATAAAAGAATATTATTGGTTGACCAGGATCGAAAAATATCAAATGACAGGACCTGGTGTTTTTGGGAAAAAGAACCTCAGCTTTTTGAACCGGTTGTTTATAGACAATGGGAGCAACTTGATTTTTATGGGCAGGACTTTGAGCGCAGGTTTTCCACGCTGCCATATAGATATAAAATGATCCGTGGAATTGACTTTTATAATTATTGCATGGCCCGGATCAAGCTGCAGGAAAATTTTACGGTGGTCTGTAAAAAAGTGGAGCAGGTTTTTAGCACCCATCAAAAAACCGGTGTGATTATAGATGGCGTTCCTATCCATTGTACATATGTATTCAATAGTATTTTGTTTCACCAGCCCGTGTTGTCGCAAAAACAATTCTGGCTGCTGCAACATTTTAAAGGTTGGATCGTGGAAACAGTAGATCCTGTTTTTGATCCGGCTTCCGCCACTTTCATGGATTTCAGGTTGGAACAAAAGCGGGGTACATCGTTTTGTTATGTTTTACCTTTTGCAGTAAACAAAGCACTGGTAGAGTATACTGTTTTTTCGAAAAATACTTTACCGGATCAGGAGTATGACCAACAGTTGAATTATTACCTCCGTCACACTCTGGGAATTTCTAATTATAGTATTGAATCGAGTGAATTTGGCGTTATTCCCATGACCAATTATCCTTTCACTCCATGGCAAAATAACCTGGTGAATATCGGTACGGCTGGAGGACAAACAAAAGGATCGAGTGGGTTCACTTTTCATTTCATACAAAAGCACAGTGCCGCGATGGTGAAGCAGTTGATCCGGAAAAAAAATCCTTTTGTTCCTAATGGCAACCGGCGCTTTGCTTTTTATGACAGTGTTTTACTGAATATACTGGCCCATGAAAAGGTAAAAGGCAGTGAGGTGTTTACCTTACTTTTTAAAAGGAACGATCCGCAAAAAATATTGAAATTCCTTGATAATGAATCTTCTCTCCTGGAAGAAATCCGAATCATTAGTGCTTTGCCGAAGGGCCCTTTTTTGAAAGCCGCACTTTGGCAAATCACTTAATGAATGTATTGATGTAATACTTTCAGGAGCGCTGGTGCCTCAATGACGCCGGACTGTCGCCATTTAACAGTGCCATTCTGAAATAATATCAATGTAGGAACTGACTGTACTTCCCATTGTTGCGCTGCCTCCCTGTTCCTGTCGATATCAATTTTGATGATTGTTGCCTGATCTCCCAGTGCAGCCTTGGTTTCTTTCAGAATAGGCTCCATTATTTTGCATGGACCGCACCAGGTGGCAGAAAAGTCTACCAGCAACAATTTACCTGAATTAATTAATTCTTTGAATCCTTGCATATGAATAAGTACTTCACACGTAAATGTCGTCTAAATTAAACTGGATAATCCTTTTAAAACTTTATTCAGTTCAATGCCTTTTCCAAGTACGCCCTGGAAAAGATCACCTTCAGCAGCCAGTCTTTCTGCCATATTTTTCATAGTGAAATCAGCCATTTTCAATCCCTTTTTTACTTCCAGCCAGTGCAAAGGCGCCGACACCGTAGCTTGGGGTTTTGGTCTTACAGAATAGGGCGCGCAAATGGTTTGTATGGGCCTGTTCTGTAAATAATCGAGGTAAATCTTGTCGGTCCGTTTCTGAGGATTTCGAATGAGACTGGTAAATTCAGGTAGTTCTTCATGCACCAGGTTAACGATCAGTTCAGCCAGCTGCCTGGATTGTTCGTAATTGTATTTAGCACCCAGGGGAATGTAAATATGGATGCCTGTGGATCCTGAAGTTTTTGGATAGGAGGGAATTTCAAGGCTTTCCAATATGTTGTGTACTACCTGGGCCGTTTCTATCACCTTTTCAAAAGAGATTTCACCGGGGTCCAGATCAATGACACACCAATCAGGATAAAGTGGCGAAGTGGCGCGGGAATGCCAGGGATTCATTTCTATGCATCCCAGATTAGCCATATAAATCAATGAAGCCGTGTTGCTGCAAATAAGGAAATCTTTCGCCTCCATGTTTGAATCGCTGAATCTTTTAAAGGTGTTCAGCCATTTATCCACTTTCCCCCCCATGTTTTTGTGGTAAAAACTTTTTCCATGGATTCCATTTGGAAAACGGTTCAGTGATTGAGGACGGTCTAACATATAGGGCATCATATGATCTGCCACTGTATAATAATATTGCAGGAGTTGGCCTTTTGAGATTTTCTCTTTCGGCCAGTATATTTTATGGAGGTTGGTGAGTTTCAATTCATGCCCATCCACCTTCAATATCTGCTCTGATTGATTTTTGGTATTGATAACTTCCTCCTTTTCCTGCCTGGCTTTTACCATTAGCTTCGAATCAAGAGCGTCTTCTGTGTTCAATTCAAATGCTGACTTGTCTTCCCTAAGTCCCTGGAAAGATGGGTGACGCATCACACCTTCAGCAGTCAATTCAGTATACTTGACTTCACCGACCAGAAAAGGATTCAACCATACCGTTTTATCTTTTACCGGGGGTAAGCTTCCAAATGGACAGATATGGGTAGTATGAGGTTTCATTGTTTGCATGAGTTCCTGCTGCGATACTGCGGTAAAACCCGTTCCTACTTGTCCGATGAAATGAAGTGTACCCTTTTTATATATTCCAAGAATGAGAGAACTGAATAAGCGGTCTGAATCTTTCTTGCGGGTATATCCGCAGATTACGGCTTCATGTCTTTCCTCTATTTTGATTTTCAACCAGGTCTTACTACGTGAATCCGTGAAATAGGGAGCATTTTTTTGTTTGGCTATGATTCCTTCCAGGTTGTTTTTCCGGGCTACTTCAAAAAAGTCTTTTCCAATTTCATCAATATGGTCACTGAACCGGATGATGCCTGATTCGGGAATAAGCTGTTTCAGTATTTCTCTGCGGAGGTACAGAGGTTCCTGTGTCATATCCAGTCCTTCTACCCATAAGATGTCAAACAAATAAAAAACAAGATTTCCTTCCTTCTTTTTATCCCACAACTGGATACTGTTGAAATCCGGAACGCCTTCCTCATTTAGCACTACAATCTCACCGTCTACCACCACGTTGACTTTCCAGTTTTGCAGTGCGTCATGGATCGCAGAAAATTTTTTATTGAAATTATTATTGTTACGGGACCTGATTTGCGCTTCACCGGAATTTACATATGCCAGCGCGCGGTAACCATCCAGCTTCAATTCAAATTGCCACTCAGGATCATTAAAAGGAGCATCTACCAGTGTGGCTAGCATAGGTTTCAGGTTGGAAGGCATAGCCGATGTAAGTGCATGCGGCACTTTACGAGTGATCAACTCAATGATACTTGAATAATCTTTTCGGGCTTGTACCTGAATGTTGATTTTTTTTTCGGAAGATTCTAGAGATTTCTTTTTTGGTGGCAATTGTTTTAAGGAACGCAGCTTTTTTTGAGAAGTAACGGAGCTTTTCTTTGGAGAAGAAATTGGGTTTGTTCGGTTACCTGGCTGACTCATCCTTTATATGCATAAAAACAAATGCCAAAGGAATTTAGAAGCGCCGATAACTAACTTTAATTATTGATAATTAAGAAGTTACAATTTATACACGTGTATCCACAGCTATTCACATTTCAATTGATATTGATGTTAATAACTGAAAATTGAATCAATCAACCTACATCAATATTGCAGCCTTTCATGGATAGGGAAGATCCTTTTTTTTCTCATAGACAAATCTCACCATCGCGCTTTTACTTTCAGTTGAAGAAAGAAAAAGCTGGTACTTTTTCGAGCCGGCGGTAATGATCA
>JANLYU010000231.1:0-5577 GCA_031365785.1 Flavisolibacter sp.
GTGCGGAAATACGACGCTTGTGCGTGATCTCTGACAACGGATTGGTCTGGTCGAGGAACTGCGACAATTGTGAGGTACCAAAAAAAGAATTGATCACGGAAGAAAGGGTCCTTGCATTGATCAGATCCACGGGCGTGAAAACTTCATTGTCACGCACATTCATCCTTTCCCTGATGGTACGTGCCATACGTGCAAGACCCACACCAAACTGTGCGTATAGTTGTTCTCCTACTGTTCTTACACGTCGGTTAGACAAGTGATCAATATCATCAATTTCTGCCTTGCCATTGGTCAGGCGCACCAGGTATTTGATGATCTCAATGATGTCTTCCCTTGTCAGTGTTTTTTGTTCCAATGGGGCATTCAGATTCAACTTGCGGTTGATCTTATAGCGTCCTACTTCACCGAGGTCATAACGTTTGTCGGAGAAAAATAATTTATCGATGATACCCCTGGCTGTTTCGTTATCGGGTGCATCTGCGCCACGTAACTGCCGGTAGATCACCTGAACCGCTTCCAGCTCAGAGTTGGAAGTATCTTTATTCAGTGTATTGTAGATAATGGCATAGTCGCCGCCCACATCTTCCTTCTGAACAAACACACTTTTGATATCCATTTCTGAAATGGTATCCACTGCTTCTTCGTCCATCAGGGAATCGCGCTCTAAAACAATTTCATTTCTTTCAATGGATACGACTTCACCGGTATCTTCATCCACAAAATCTTCCACCCAGCTTCTTAACACGCGCGCAGCCAGCCGGCGTCCAATGAATTTACTCAATGATTTTTTATCACCTTTCACTTCATCGGCCATGCCAAACAGTTCCAAAATATCCTTGTCTGTCTCATAACCTATGGAACGCAGCAATGTGGTAACCGGAAATTTTTTCTTTCGGTCGATGTATGCATACATCACGTTGTTGATGTCAGTAGCAAATTCCATCCAGGCACCTTTGAAAGGGATTACCCTTGCGGAATATATTTTAGTTCCATTGGGATGTATGGACTGACCAAAGAATACACCTGGTGAACGGTGCAGTTGTGACACTACCACACGCTCAGCACCGTTGATCACAAAAGTACCACGGGGTGTCATATAAGGGATGTTTCCAAGGAAGACATCCTGAACTATAGTCTGAAAATCGATGTGTTCTTCATCATTACAGCTCAGCCTTAGCTTGGCTTTCAATGGAACAGCATAAGTAAGTCCGCGCTCCATACATTCTTCGATGGTGTAGCGTGGCGGGTCGATAAAATAATCCAGAAACTCCAGAACAAAAATGTTCCTGGTATCGGTAATTGGAAAATTTTCTTTGAACACACGGAACAAACCTTCAACGTTTCGCTTGTCTGGTGTGGTTTCTAACTGGAAAAATTCTTTAAAAGATTGGATCTGTACAGCCAGGAGGTCAGGCGTTTCAGCGATGTTCCCAATCTTGCCAAAATTCACCCTTTGATTCAATGTTGTAGGCATATGATAAAAAACCGGTTTTTATGTTATTGACAGACAATTCAGTTACAGGCCTCTATTTGCCTAAGGCAAATAAAAGCTGTTGAATTACAACTATTTAAGATTGAATTGCGACGTCAAAATGTTTTTGGCCAAAACTTAAGGACTGCAAAAGTAAGGTTTTAAGCTACACCAGCAAGGTTTTTTTGCTCTCAAAGACTGGGCCATAAAACCTTTGGGAAATTTTTAATACATGGTAGCTTTTTACCATGACTTTTAAGAAATTTATGGAAGATTACCTCACTTTCAGCTATCGCGACAGGATTGGGGTAATTGTTGTGCTTGCCCTGGTGTTGGTTGTCTACCTGTTGCCCCTCTTATTTACTTCAAGGAAAAAAGATTTTCCTGTACTTCAGGGCACTGTTCTCAGTGACATGATAGACTCATTGGATACCAGAACAAAAACCAAAGACCCTGGTCAGCCTTCCTTTCAACATCCTGATTATTCTAACCGGCAAGATATGGCCGGTGAACTTTTTCCTTTCGACCCAAATACATTATCACCTGAAGGTTGGAAAAGACTGGGCCTTCCCAGCAAAACCATTCTTACCATTACTCATTTTTGCAGTAAAGGTGGCAAATTCAATTCACCTGAAGACCTTCTGAAAATATGGGGACTCTCCAGGATATTTTATGAAAGGGTGAAACAATTCATCCAAATTCAACCATCCAGTTCTAAAAACCCTCACCTTACCAATAGTGCCATCCCTTTGTTTGTAAAACCCCATCTCATAAGAAGCCTAGTCAATATCAACGATGCAGATACCACATTGTTAATTTCATTACCAGGAATCGGAAGCAAACTGGCATCACGGATTGTGAATTTCAGAGAAAAGCTGGGTGGTTTTTATTCTTTAGAGCAGGTCGGAGAAATTTATGGATTGCAGGATTCCGCCTTTCAAAAAATCAAACCCCTGTTACAGGTAGCCGGTCAGGTAAAAAAATTTCACCTCAACATGGCATCCAAAGAGGAATTCAAATTACATCCCTACTTTAGATGGAATCTCGCTAATGCCATCGTTGAATTCAGAAACCAACATGGAAACTTTGAAAATCTGGAAGCGTTGAGAAATATACCACTCGTAGACTCTGTTACTTTTCTTAAGATTACCCCCTACCTGGATTTGAAATAAAAAACCCCCGGAAGTAACCAGGGGTTTCGTTCATTATCAGGAATTAGTTAGGCAATTTCAACTTCGGCACCAGCATCTTTCAGCTTGGCAGCGAGTTCCTCTGCTGTAGCTTTATCTACACCTTCCTTGATTGGTTTGGGAGCACCATCAACCAGGTCTTTTGCTTCTTTAAGTCCCAGGCCTGTCATGTCTTTAACAATCTTTACCACATTCAATTTAGAAGGTCCTGCAGCTTTAAGGATCACATTGAAGGTTGTTTTTTCTTCAACGGCCGGAGCAGCTCCACCCGCGGCTGGCCCTGAAGCAACAGCTGCAGCAGCAGCAGGCTCAATACCATGTTCAGTTTTTAAATAATCAGCCAGTTCCTGTACTTCTTTTACAGTAAGGCCTACCAGTTGGTCTGCTAATGTTTTTACGTTTGACATGTTGTTAAATTTTTTCCGGCTTCATATCCGCCTAAAGCGGATCCGACGGAGGTTTTAAAAAAATTGCCTTTTTTGATCCTTTTTAATCAGGATAACCCTCAGGCCTGGGTAGTTATATAAAATTCAGCTGGTGATGACAACTGAATGATATCATCCTTCAACAGGTTGATCTTCACCAGGTGCTACCTGTGATGGGTGCTCTCCTTTGGGAGGTTCCGGTGTTGCAGCCTCCGCTTTCGGTGACGCTTCCTGATCCGAAACCAAAGGAGCAGATGCTTCCACTTGAGGTGCTTCTGTTTCGCCGGCTTCTGCTGTTTTCTTTTCCGCATGATTCAACAAGGCAGCGATCACTCGTTTTGCAGGAGATTGAAGTAAACCGATTACTTCACCGATCAATTCATTCTTAGTTTTGATCTGGGTGAGTGTTTTTAAATTTTTATCCCCTGTATAAATATCTCCATTGATAAAGGCGGCTTTCAGTTCTGGTTTTTCTCCCTTCGTTTCGGTGCGAAAAGAACTAATAATCAGCGCTGGTTCTTTTGGATTTTCGGAAAACATAAGCGCTGTTACGTGATTCAAAGAATCAAACATGCCCTGATAACTTTCTCCACCCAAAGATTCCAGTGCTTTTTTAATCAGCGTATTTTTTGCCACCTTCATTTCAACTTGTTTGCTGAAGCAAACACGGCGAAGCTTCGTTACCTGATCTACGGAAAGTGATTCTGTATTCGTTACATAGAAATTATTGTATTGAGAGAATTTCTCTTTCAACGTTTCTATAATCTCATTTTTTTGTTCTTTAGTCATGATCTTTATTTTTCGCAGATCCCAACTCAGGGCCTGCTGTTAACTTATTGCAGAATTGGTAAAGAAACTTCACTAATTAATGTACAAACCCTTTTGTATCGATGGCAATACCGGGGCTCATGCTGCTGGCCATTGTCAAACCCTTCAGGTAAATACCTTTAGCGGTCGCAGGTTTTGCCTTGATAATGGCATTGATCAGCTCCTGGCTGTTCGCGGCAATTTTGTCAGGGGTGAAAGATACACGCCCTATGGATGCATGTATGATCCCTGCCTTATCTACCTTAAAGGCAATTTTTCCACCCTTTACCTCATTGACTGCTGCGGCCACGTCATTGGTCACGGTTCCGGTTTTAGGATTCGGCATCAGGTTTCTGGGTCCCAGGATTTTACCAAGGCGACCGATCTTCGGCATCACAGCCGGAGTGGCAACTATTACATCCACATCTGTCCATCCACCTTCAATCTTTTGAACAAATTCATCCAAACCTACATAGTCTGCGCCAGCACCTCTTGCAGCAGCTTCCTGGTCAGGACCGCACAGCACC
Source organism: Flavisolibacter sp. (assembly GCA_031365785.1). GTDB lineage: Bacteria > Bacteroidota > Bacteroidia > Chitinophagales > Chitinophagaceae > Flavisolibacter. The sequence goes on from JANLYU010000231.1 coordinate 4,421, forward strand.
AAAACTTTTTTAGTTTTACCCGTACCATGGGGTAGGTTCACGGTACCACGGATAGCCTGATCAGCTTTTTTCGGATCAACGCCTAAACGGATATGAAGGTCAACAGATGCATCAAATTTTGTTGTATTCACTTCCTTAACAAGGGATGAAGCATCTTTTAGGGTATATGATTTTTTAGAATCAACCTTTCCGCTGATTGCTTTTCTTTTTTTAGAAACGAATGCCATTTTGATTCTTTTAGTGTGTTAGTCCGCTTTTTTAGGAACAATTATTTTTGCCATGGAGCTGTACCTTCTACTGTCAAGCCCATGCTGCGTGCCGTTCCGGCCACCATACTCATGGCGCTCTCCAACGTGAAAGCATTAAGATCAGGCATTTTATCCTTGGCAATCTCTTCTACCTGCTTCCAGGTAACTTTACCCACTTTGGCACGGTTCGGTTCCTTCGATCCACTTTGAACTTTGGCGGCATCCTTCAACTGCACAGCGGCAGGGGGTGTTTTGATGATAAAGTCAAATGACTTGTCTGTATAAACAGTGATTAAGACCGGGAGTACTTTTCCCATTTTGTCCTGTGTTCTTGCATTGAATTGCTTGCAGAATTCCATGATATTAATACCCTTGGAACCTAATGCAGGACCGATTGGAGGTGCTGGGTTGGCCTGGCCACCCTTGCACTGAAGCTTTACGAAGCCTGTAATTTCTTTTGCCATCTTTTCGATTTATTGGTTCAAGCGATCCGCTTTTACGGATCTCCCAAATTCATCTCTTATCCTCCATAGCATTACCCGGAAGAATATTCGCTCATGCGACTAGTCCGTATTCTAATCCACTCTGCGGAGGATTAGGATCTGAACAAAGAAAGAACTAATTGGGGACGCAAATTTAAGGGAAAGATTTCTGATTCCAGCCACTACATTCCAAAAAATTGTTAATCAGTGTTTGAGCTTAAAAGAAGTTTATAGCAGATCAGATTTATTAGCTTTTTTTTCTCTTGCCTTTTTTCAAGTCCAGATAATCCAGGTAGTAGATGATTTTTACAGAAAGATTGTTATTCTGAGGTGCTGAAATGGTATGATCGAAATTCCTGAAATAGTTATAATAAATCATTCCATCCTCCACAAAACTTTCATCTTTCCATACGATATTCAAAAAACT
>JANLYU010000237.1:0-9891 GCA_031365785.1 Flavisolibacter sp.
TAAAAAAAGATTTTTTTGAGCAGCACTCCATTCGTACATCATACTGTTGTGCGTCGTTTTTAGTTGCGCATCGTAGGCGGGTGTATTGGGGTTAATTTTTAAGATCGATTGCAGGGGTGCCCAGATCCTGGATATAAAAAATTTACTGAACCAGTTCCCATCACTGACCAGATCTCCCTGATGGCCGTGGGTACAAAAAATATTCACGGTGCAGTCGTTGATGGTGCTTTGCAATAAAACGCCTTCATAAATTGGAATGTCGGTGGTGAAGATTTCCTTCAGTTGCACATGCGACAGGGGGTCGTTCTGCCAGTAAAGGTCGTGGTTACCAAATATCTTAATACCCCTGTTGTTGATGAAAAATTGTTTCTCTTTTTCAAATGCAGGTTGTTGTTTTTTTTTGATGGCAGAAAGTGTGTTTTCCCAAAGCTCTTCACAATCGCCCAGCGCGATGTAGAAGTAACCATTCTGATAGTAAAATTCAAGTGCCCCCAGGTAATTGGGCTCGCACAACATGAAGTCATCTGCTCCGTTCCGCGCTCCCTTATGCTGGTCGGAAAAAATAATGAATTTATCACGATCCGCCTGGAAAGGGATCACTGGTCCCTTTTGTTTTTCCTCGCTGATGATACGGGAATGCAATTCCGTCAATGCTTTAAAGATCCTTTCCTTGTCGGGGCGGGAAGAAAATTTATTGGAAGCCCATAAGACCGGTTTAAATAATAATTTCCTTAGCCAAAACCCCATGCGAAATATTAATTGTTAAGCTCCTGAATGAAGGCCAGAAAGCTCCACTTTCTGCCCACTCACCACCTGCCAGCAGCAGGAAGTTTCACTCCTCACGATTCATTCTTCACCGCAATCATACTGATCTCAACGTTCACGAATTTGGGAAGTGCAGATACCTGAACGGTTTCCCTTGCGGGGAAATCGCCATCAAAATATTTCCCATATATTTCATTGACTTCGCCGAATGATTTCATATCAGTAATAAAGATCGTTGTCTTCACCACCTGATGAAAGGTCATCGAAGCTTCCTGGAGAATAGATTTCAGGTTTTTCATCACCTGATGGGTTTCTTCCTGAATGTCTTTGTTTTTGAGTGTGCCGCTGGCAGGATCGATACAAATCTGACCGGAGATATAAATCGTATCCCTGACCATCACGGCCTGGTTATAAGGTCCTATAGGATCGGGAGCCTGCCTGGTATTGATAATTTTTTTTTCCATTGACACGAATTTCACGCTTTCCTATTAATAAGTAAGGGGGCTTCAAAAATTTGTATTATTCAAATCAATTGGTGTATTTCGCAGGATGCAAATCTTGGTGTTGGCCGACGAAGAAATGAAATCAGAATTGCTGGAACCCGGAACCCGCGTAAAAGCAGATATTAAATGGATCCGTACCGCAGATGAGATCCACCAATTTAGTGATGCAGATGCCCTTGTAGACCTATTATTCATGAATGATAAAATGCGGTTGGATTTATTGTCTGCATTTCTGCCGCGTCCGGTTTTGATTAATAGCGTGGTGGATACCCTTCAGGACACGAATGTTTCCTTTATCCGGTTCAATGGATGGAAAACATTTTTATCATCCCGTATCACCGAAGCTGCAGGCGGAGAAGTTCAGAAACAGGGGGCTGAACTGGTATTATCAGTATTTCATAAAATACCGGAATGGCTTCCGGACGAGCCAGGTTTTTTTACCCCAAGGGTAGTCAGTATGATGATCAATGAAGCTTATTTTGCGTACACGGAAGGCGTGGGTTCAAAAAAAGATATTGATACCGCCATGAAGCTGGGTACCAATTATCCTTACGGCCCGTTTGAATGGGCTTCCCTGATCGGGGAAAAAAATATCACGCAGCTATTGAACCGAATGGCTAAAACCGATAGCCGTTACCAGCCAGCACCTTCTCTGGTTCCTTAAAATTTATCTGGAGGAAACCATTTTAAAATACTAAATATTTTAGTATTTTGCAGGATTATAATACTCTAATGGATGCAGCTCCCCTGAATATGCCTGGTTACCGGATTCACGAATACAGATTGGTATTGAATCCTCATGAAGAACTTTGGCAGCGAATTGTAAAGTTGAAAGATGAATTTGCTGAAAAGTTCCGGTTGTCTCCGGCGCAACACGTAAAACCAAATATTACCCTGGTTAGTTTTCTATCCTGGGAAATGATGGAAGAGAAAATTATTCATCGATTGCGCCAAATTTCTATGGGAGTGGCTCCTTTCAAGGTAGAGTTGAAAGATTTTGGCAGTGCTCCTACCCATTCCATTTTTATCAATGTAGTATCAAAACTTCCCATTCAGGGGCTCGTTAACCAGTTAAAGGAAGCGCAACGTGTGTTAAAACTGAACAACGAACACAAACCCCATTTTATGGATGACCCTCATATCAACATTGCATTTCGATTAAAACCCTGGCAGTATGAACAGGGGTGGCTGGAATTTTCCAACCGGCAATTTACAGGTCGTTTTATAGCAGATAACCTGTTGTTACTGAAAAGGCCAACAGGAACAAAGTCTGCCTTCCAGATCGCCAGAAGATTTGAATTCATGAACCTGGCAGTTACGAATCAGCAGGGTAATTTATTTCTATAGACAACTAATTTTCTACGATGCCGCATCACGAACCGGAATCCTCGTCAGCTCTTTATAAAAAAGGCAGGGGAGCTCAATTCAATACAAAAAACAGGTTCATCAAAAATGAAGTGAGCAGGGAACACATAGAAGCGATCGATGACTGGGTAGAACCCGATATCAAAACCCAGTACCTCGATATCTTTCCCAAAACAATTGTCAATAAAGTGGATAGTCCGGACGTAGGTATGTGGTATAGCATGAATCCTTACCAGGGTTGTGAGCATGGGTGTATTTATTGCTATGCACGCAATTCGTTTGAATACTGGGGGTACAGTGCCGGTGTTGATTTTGAAAGTAAGATTCTGGTAAAAAAGAATGCTGCCGAATTGTTACGCAAATTCTTGATGCATCCGAAATGGGAACCCGTTCCCATCAGCATCAGTGGAAATACTGATTGTTATCAGCCGGCTGAAAAAACATTTCGCGTCACCAGAAGTTTACTGGAAGTATGCAATGAGTTTAACCAGCCCGTCGGTATGATCACTAAAAATGCAGGTATTCTCCGAGACATGGATCTGTTGCAGGAAATGGCCAGGAAAAAATTAGTATCCGTTCTGGTATCTGTAACCACCTTTGATGAAGACCTGCGCAGGGCTATGGAACCACGCACCACCACCGGCAAGCAACGCATCAGGACCATTCAGGAGTTGAGCAAGGCAGGCATACCCATGGGGGTGATGCTGGGGCCCATGATCCCTGGTTTGAATGAACATGAAATGCCTGCCATTATCAAAGCCGCCAGTGAAGCAGGGGCTACTTTTTCTGCCTATACTTTTATCAGGTTGAATGGCGCCATCAAATTTTTATTTCATGACTGGTTGTATAAAAACTTTCCAGACCGTGCAGATAAAGTATGGCACCTTATTGAAGGCGGTCACGATGGAAAAGTGAATGACAGCAGGTGGGGCGTAAGGATGCGGGGAGAAGGAAGTGTGGCAAAAATGGTAAACGACCAGTATCACACTTATACCAAAAAATATGGGTTACTTCATGAGCGCCTTGGACTGGATGGTTCCAATTTTAAAAGACCCGGTGAACAAGGAAAATTATTTTAAGCAACACAAACTGGAAATACAATCGCAATACTGATGGGGAGTATTATTAACTGCTGAATCTACACTACAGTAAAATATTTGGAATGAAAGTTCATCCCGTCAAAATCACACCTTGATATAAATTTTCTTCTTATCCATCCAGTAACAAATGGCCCAGAAAATAAGGATCACGCAAATAGAAAAAAGCAAAGAACCATTTTCCGGGCGGCCTGGTAGTTGACTGCAGAGGCGGGCAAACCAGTGCCATGGGTCCGAATACAGGGTTTGACCGTTTTCACTAGTTCCGGATGGCCAACGGATCAACCAAAGTGTTTTTGGTAAAAAGCTGCTGAAAGCAAAGATAAAAAGTGCATTTTTCCCGAATACATTGAAGAAACGGGTCCATAGTCCCCGCATCTGTTTGATTTCAATGGCATAGATCATTGTGCTCAGCACCAGAATGGCGAGCCCGGTGGTTACCATAACGTAAGAGCTTGTCCATATTTTTTTATTGATAGGAAACACCAGGTCCCAGCAGTAAGCTGTGAATAAAAAACCTACAGCTGCAATAAAAAGTTGGGTCAGCACTTGGTACAAATCAAAACCCTTAATTGCGGGTTGCTGAACATCTGTGAAGTGTTGTCCCTTTTTCCTGATAAAATCTCCTACAAGAAAACCAAAAATTACCTGAACGATTGCCGGTAGGGTGCTCATGATGCCTTCGGGGTCAAAGGCGATGCCTTCACCATGATACATGTGGGGTTCCGTAAGAATGAACTTGTCTACGGCATTGCCAAAATAACCTGTCATGCTGTAAGGGTCGGAGGGGGCACCAAGCGTAAAAGCCATGGCCCAGTAAAGTAAAAGGAAAATGAGTCCAATTAAAAAAGCGCCCCTGGCTTTGAAGTAATAAATAATTACGGATGCAAAAAAATAACAGAGGGCGATGCGCGCCAGCACACCAAGAATTCTTATCCCTATCAATTCTCCTTTGGCATTGATCCATGTCCATCCCTTAACGGCCAGGTGGTCACCAGAATATTGTACAAAGGGATACCAGGTGAGCAGGATCCCTATCCCCCAGATCAGCAGGGTTCTTTTTAATACTTTTTTCCAGAATATGCGGTCTCCCGCAGCTTCCAGCCGGGGCATCACAAATGCCAGGGCATTACCTACTGCGAATAGGAAGAAAGGGAAAACCAGATCTGTAGGAGTCAATCCGTGCCATGGAGCATGATCAAGAGGAGAATAAACAAAAGAAGATCCTGGGTTATTGACAAGGATCATCAGGCAAACGGTTGCACCCCTGAAAACATCAAGTGAATAATAACGTGGGTTCAAGGTAAGATTTCTGATAAATGTACCGAATTGATGTGGTTCTGCTTTGATCGATAAAATGTGGCGCAGCTGTTCTTCTTCCGGTTTCCTTTATCGAACCGCGGATCATGGATTAACTAATTCACAAACAGTATTTTTTGGAGACTTGCCAGTCACAGTGCAAAAGCTATATTTGCACCGTTTTACAGCTTCTGCTCGGTCGTAAAAAAAATCCATGTGACTGAGGTGGCGAAGCTTTGAAAAGAACCGAATGGGTGCCAGATGGTATGCGATATATACACGTCCAAGGTGGGAAAAAAAAGTCAATGGCCTATTGCTCCAGAAGGGCATTGAAAGCTACTGTCCTTTGAACAAGGTGCGGCGTAAATGGAGTGACCGGATCAAAACGATTGAAGAGCCGCTTTTCAAGTCCTATGTATTTGTGAAAATAGATGACGTGGATAGAAGTTCCGTACGCATGACAAATGGCGTGGTAAATTTTGTTTACTGGAATGGAAAACCGGCCCTCATCAAAGAAAAAGAGATCCAGACGATCAGATTGTTTATGAATGAATATGAACACGTAGAAGTGGTAAAAATGGATTTTAATATAGATGAAAGAGTGAGGGTGTTGGCAGGCACTATGATGGATCAGGAGGGAAAGGTTTTGGAACTCAAGAATAAAACAGCAAAAGTGTGTATCGATAGTTTGGGTTACATGCTTATTGCTTATATTGATAAATCTAAGCTTATGTCCGTTCAACAGACAAACCAACATTAATGAGAATTATCAGCTTGGCTTTCTCTACTGTTCTTTTTCTGATGGTTTCATGTACGGTTCAAAGAACAGTAACTAATAATTATTTACAAAATACAGCAGACACTTCGGGAAAAGACGTCGTGTTGCCGGTAAAACAACTAATCCAGAAAAATGACCTTTTGTCCATCAGGGTATACAGTACGGCCATTGGCTCTTCACCGGAAACAGATGCGCCTTATAATCTGGTAGACCAGGGTACCAGTAGCGCAGGATTCCTGGTAGATGTAAATGGCAATATTGAATATCCGCAGATAGGTGTGATACATGTGGAAGGAATGACAAAAGAAGAGCTGGCAGATTTCATTAAAAAGAAGTTTGAAAGTGACCTCAAAAATCCTACAGTGGTGGTCAGGTTTGTCAATTACAGAATCACCGTGTTGGGCGAAGTGGGTAATCCAAGCACGTTTACCTTACCTACAGAACACATCACTATTTTGGAAGCGCTGGGCCTTTCCGGTGACATCACTGAATTTGGGCGCAAGGATAATGTGAAGGTGATCCGTGAAAACAATGGCCTGCGCGAAATTGGATCTATTGATCTCACCCGGAAAGATATGTTTCTGTCACCTTACTTCCGGCTGCAGCAGAATGATGTGGTGTTGGTAGAACAAACCCGCAGAAAGATCAAGCAGCAGGAACAGCAGATGCTGGTGCAGCAGATTGGTATTGCGTCAAGCATCATCACAGCAATAGCCCTTGTATTAAATCTTATCAAATAGTAAATCATTTAATTATTCGCCTGAATGGATGATCTCCAACCACCCGCGCAGAATGAACAAAGCGGCTTGAACATAAAAGACCTTTACTATAAATATGTTCGGTTCCTTCCTCTCTTTATTATTTCTATTGCCTTATCCCTGTTTGTAGCATATGTTTATTTACGCTATGCCACCCTGGTGTATACGGCTACAGGTTCGCTGGTAATACAGGATGAAAAAACGGCTGGTGGCAACGATAAGCTGGATGTATTGTTTGAAACAGATTCCAAAAAAAATATTCAGAATGAAATCGAATACCTGCAGTCGCGTCAGATGATGAGCAGGGTGGTGAAGGCCCTGGATTTGAATTTCACTTATTTAGCCAAAGGAAAGATCAAGGAATTGAACATCTATAAATCCAGTCCTTTCAAAATAGAAGCTTTCAAAATATTCGATTCAGCCACTTTTTCATTCAAGATCGATTTTCAGAATGATCAGAACTTCAGGATCAATGGGGGCCAAAACCGGTTTACGTTCGGACAGATATTTCAAAACGAAAACGGCATCTTCCGTCTTACTAAGAACCCAACAGGAACCATCGGCAGCGAGTACAAGGTAATATGGCAGCCAACGGCTACTGTAGCAGGCACCTTTACCAGTAGCATGGCCATCACGCCGAAAGCAAGTACGGGTATTCTGGTAATCCGGCTGGAATCTACAAACCCGTTTTTGGTTGCAGATGTGATCAATCAGCTGATGGAAGAATACCAGCGTTCAGTAATTGACGATAAAAATGCCGCCACTGAAAAACGGCTCACCTTTATAAATAAGGAACTGGATACCATCTCCAGGCAACTGGATAGCATCACCAACCTGCGGCTCCAGTTCGTAAAAAGATATGGCCTTTTTGATCCCACTGCACAAACAACAGGTTACCTGGCGCAAATAGAGTCTGGCCGGGAAGAATCCCGCAATCAGAGAATAGCCCTGGATAATATTTACCGTATTGAAGGTTATCTGACTAGTAAGAAGGATGACATTCCGGTGCCCACCGCATTAGGGCTGAATGATCCTACTTTGAACCAGATGATTACATCTTATAATCAGGCACAGCTGGAAAAAAAGGCACTGTTGAAATCAGCACCATCCGGCAATGTGACGGTGAGGAATAAAGAGGAGATCATTAACCGCCTTCAAAAAAATATACTGGAGACACTGGGTAATATGAAGTCTTCCTACAACTCAGCACTGGGTAGTGTGACCAGTATGAGTAGCGCGGCCATGGGAAAACTTCAGGCCATGCCGCAGCAGCAACAGGAACTCACGGAAATTGAAAGGCAATTAACCGGCAAACTGGATATTTATAAATCCTTACTGGTAAAAAGGGAAGAATCGGCCATCATGATGGCCTCTACCATCTCCAACACTAAAGTTTTACAGGAAGCCACTCCTAACGCGGTTCCGGTAAAACCAAACCGCAAAAGCGCACAGTTGATGGCAGCCCTGATTGGTCTGCTCATACCTGCAATTTTTATTTTTGTATTGGAAGTACTGAATGATAAAGTAAGCACAAGAGGAGATATCGAAAGGCTGACCTCCGCGGCCGTTGTAGGAGAAATCGGCCACTCGTACAGTGACAGTACGCTGGTAGTAACCAGCAATAACAGGGGCGTGGTGGCGGAACAGTTCCGGATCATCAGGTCAAACCTTCAGTATGTGCTCCACAATATTTCCAAACCAGTGATCCTGGTAACTTCTTCATTCAGCGGTGAAGGAAAATCCTTTGCCAGTACCAATACAGGAGCCGTGATGGCATTGGCAGGAAAGAAAACCATCATTTTGGAATTTGATATCCGGAAGCCTAAGATCCTCTCGCAGCTCCATATCACCAAGAAGCCCGGGCTCACCAATTTCTTGCTGGGCAAGGTAAAACTGGAAGACCTGCCCATTCAGGTTCCGGGGTATGAAAATCTTTATGTGTTGGCCTGCGGGCCGGTACCACCCAACCCATCCGAATTATTGCTGGATCAGAAAATCACTGAATTGTTTGATTACCTAAAAAGTTGTTTTGATGTGATTATTGTAGATACGGCACCAGTAGGTATGGTCAGTGATGCCATGACCCTGAGTAAGTTTGCGGACTGTACACTTTATATTGTAAGACAGGGACATACTTTTAAAAAGCAAATAGGCCTGATCGATGAATTTCACAGGGAAAGAAAACTGCCTAAAATATCCATCATCCTTAATGACGTGAAAATTCGTACGGGTTACGGATATTACGGGTATGGACGTTATGGTTACGGACAAGGTTACAGTTCCAGTTATTATGAGGAGGAAGCACCACCGCCCAGCAATTTTGAAAAATATTTTGGTTGGATGGGTATGAAAAAGTGGAACAAGAAAAGTAAAAAAGAAAATAAGGAATAATGCGCATTTTAATTACGGGAGGAGCAGGTTTCATAGGCTCAAACCTGGCAGCGCATCTTCTGGAAGATCCAAAGGTGAAGATGGTTCGGGTAATGGATAACCTCGCCACGGGAAGTATGAAAAACCTGGAAGAACTGATGAAGCATCCCAGGTTTGAATTTGAAGAGGGTGACATCAGGGATTTCAATCAATGCCTGAAAGCATGCGAGGGTATGGATATCATCTCCCATCAGGCTGCTTTGGGTTCCGTTCCGCGGTCCATCCATGATCCTGTTACATCCAACGACGTAAATGTTACCGGCACCCTGCATATGTTTACCGCAGCCCGGGAGAAAAAAATAAAAAGGGTAGTCTATGCTGCCAGCTCCTCTACTTATGGCGACCATCCGGGCCTGCCCAAGATGGAAGATACCATCGGGAATCCTTTATCACCCTACGCGGTTACCAAATACGTCAATGAATTATACGCCAGGGTATTTTCTAAGGTGTATGGGCTGGAAATGATAGGCCTTCGCTACTTCAATGTATTTGGACCCAAACAGAATCCGCAGGGTCCTTATGCGGCAGTGATACCCCTGTTCATTAAATCCGTTTTGGATAATGAGCCTCCCCTGATTAACGGAGATGGTGAACACAGCCGCGACTTCACTTATGTTGGAAATGTGTTACAGGCCAATCACCGCGCACTATTTACTGAAGAAAAAAGTGCGGTGAATGAAATTTACAATGTAGCTTATGGGGAACAGACTTCACTGAACCAGCTGTTTGAAATGATCAAGGAAATAGCCGGCAGTGACCTGGCTCCCAAATACGGCCCGGAAAGGCAGGGAGATGTGCGACATAGTGTGGCAGACATCTCGAAAGGGAAAAGACTGCTGGGTTATCAACCAGAAATAAGCATCCGGCAGGGAATGAAAATAACCTTCGAATGGTAT
>JANLYU010000239.1:0-4571 GCA_031365785.1 Flavisolibacter sp.
GGTGAATACATCCTCCATTGGGGAACGTTTATATTCAGTAAAGGAGTGTTGGAAATATTTAAAAAACTCAGTGATATTTTCGGAAGGATCATCATCATTACTAATCAGCGTGGTGTGGGAAAGGGCCTGATGAATGAAGCCACTTTACAAAGTATTCACCTGGAAATGCAGCGGGAAGTGAACATCGTGAACGGCAGGATTGACAGGATTTATTACTGCACGGAAAAAGAGGATACATTTTATTTCCGTAAACCCAATCCGGGTATGGCTTTCCTGGCTACCCAGGATTATCCGGATATTGACTTGAGAAAAAGCATCATGGTCGGGAATAAACCCAGTGACATGCGCTTTGGGCGTTCGGCAGGGATGTTTACCGTATTTGTTAAAACTACAAACCCAGATGAGGTCTTTCCTCATCCTGATATCGACCAAATTTACTCCAGCCTGTATGAATTTGCTCAGACACTGTAACCTTAAGATAATTTTTGATTTTTTTTACCGTTCTTAGTAGTGTTTAAATAGTTTATCCAAAGTGAAAAAAATCCCCTTTTATATCATTTTTCTTTTTAGTGTACTATCTGAAGTTTCTGCACAAAAGATTGTCCCTTCGGATTTGAAAGTACTCCGCAAAAAAGAGGATAGCTTGAGGATGATTGTTAAAAGTGTGATGATCGACAGTTTTACAGCTGGCAGGATGAGAAATGACAGTCAGTTCATTAAAACACTGGTCCGTGGTCTGCAGGTAAAGAATTCTTTCAATTATCCCTTTGATTCTATTAAAGCCATAGGAAATTTGTACGCGCCTGACAGCTCTTTTCGCATCATTACCTGGCAGTTGGCATACGATGATTACTATTGCAGGCAAAGGGGCGCTATTCAATACAAAACAACGGATGGTTCATTAAAACTGGTTCCGTTAAGGGATTATTCCGAGTTCGCTGAAAACCCATTGGACTCCGTCCGCACGAAAGATACCTGGATCGGTGCCGTTTATTACAACATCATCAAAACAGTATATAACGGTACCAACTATTATACTTTGTTCGGGTTTGACCAGAACAGTATCCAAAGTAATAAAAAGTGGATTGAAGTGTTGACGTTTAATGAAAAAAATCTTCCTGTTTTTGGTGGCAAATTTTTCAGCTATGAAAAAGACAGTATCAAAAAGCCGTCCCAGTTCAGGTTTTCTATTGAATATAAAAAGGACGCCTCTACCACTGTGAATTGGGATCCTGAATTAAATATGATTCTGATAGACCATCTGGTGTCTGAATCTGATGAACCCGAACTGGCTTATACATTTGTGCCAGATGGCGATTATGAAGGATTCAAGTGGGATCATGGGAAATGGCTGCACGTTGATAAAGTTTTTACTGAATCTATTGATATGAAGGGTGCTGACCTGTACATGGGTAAGCCGCCCATGGGTGATCCAATTCTGGATAAGGATGGTAACCATGATGAAAAGAAACTAGGTGAAAAATCTGATAAGAACAAGACCAGGGAAAAGAAAGGAAAAGAAGAATAAACAACTGGCTTGTACATCCACTCCCCTATTTTTACTGATCTGAATGCAAACGCGCTGTTTGATTTACCCACTACGAAATAAACTTTTCGCACAAGGCCTTCTGGTTTTCAGCCAGGTTTTGTTTCCATTAATCACCTATCCGATAGTGACAAAAGCACTGGGCGCTCAGGGCCTTGGTAAGGTAAATTTTGCAGATTCAATTGTTCAATTCGTACTTATTGTTTCCAGTATAGGAATTCCTCTTTACGGTTTGCGTGAAGTGGCCCTCCATAAAGAAATCAATGAAAAATCACGCATTTTTAAAGAACTATTCACGCTCCAGTTATTGATGATAGTGCCAGCCATTGGACTGGTATGGTTTGTGGGCCTTGTTAGCCAGGTGTCCACATCATTACTCTGGGCCGGAAGCATGGCACTGGTGGCCAGCTCATTGACCTGCGAATGGTGGTTCCAGGGGAATGGAAATTTTTTTTATATAGCGGTCCGGTCCCTGGTGATCAGAAGCGTGGCGGCGGGACTGGTTTTTTTATGGGTTCGTCATCCTGATGATGCGTTTCTGTATTACCTCATCCTGGCCGGCAGCGTAACATTGACCATGTTGATTAACCTGGCTATTATTTTCCCTCAAATAAAAACTTTCCGCCAGTCCTCCCATCCTACCCGTCACTTTGGAGCTATCAACTGGATTTTTGCCTGTTATGTGCTGGCCTCTTTGTATTCAGTGCTGGATTCACTGCTGCTGGGTTGGTTGTCTACTGATACCGTGGTAGGTTATTATAGTTTTGGCTACCGGCTCATCCGCATGTGCTCCATGTTAGTTCCCACGCTGGGTATAGTATTTGTTCCTGCAATAACTTATCATTTTGCCTCCTCTAATACGAATGAGCTGAAGAACCAGGTGGATGCCTCGCGGCAGATCATTTTATTTTTCGGCATCCCTATGAGTTTGTTTTTTCTGGTAATGGCACCTGAGATCGTGTCTGTTTTTGCCAATGAACACTTTCATCCTTCTGTAACTGTTTTACGAGTGTTGAGCCCCGTTCCTCTTCTGGTAAGTTTTTCACATCTTACCGGAACACAATTGCTCATTTCCATAAAAAAGGAAAAAATCTATTTTAATTTCCTGATCACCGGATGTATCATTGACATTATATCCAATGTGTTGCTGATACCCAGGTTACATGAAAACGGAGCTGCGGTGTCTAACCTGCTCACCGAAACGTTTATCGCATCCGGCACATTTTTATATCTGAAAAAAAGTGGATTTATGGCGCTTCCTTTCAAGGAATTGATGTCCCGCATGTACCCTGCGTTATTATTGGTGCCGTTGGCATATACAACGCGTTATTTTAATATGGAACCCATCATCACATTAATGGTAGGGTGTACCCTTACAGCCATCGTTTATCTGGCGGTACATTATCGATTTATTTCCAGTAAATGGATCCGATAATTAACCTCCCTTCAAAAACCGGAAAATTAGGATCAGTCATCTAGTTTCAAAACAGCAAGGAATGCTTCCTGAGGAACTTCTACATTACCAATCTGGCGCATACGTTTCTTACCCTCTTTTTGTTTTTCCAACAGTTTCCGTTTCCTACTGATATCACCTCCGTAACATTTTGCGGTTACGTCTTTGCGCATGGCAGAAATATTTTCCCTGGCGATGACCTTGGCGCCGATGGCAGCCTGTATAACGATCTGAAATTGTTGTCTGGGTAAAAGCTCTTTCAATTTTTCGCACAGTTTCCTGCCAAATTCCTGAGCGCGTCCACGGTGTATCAGTGCGCTGAGCGCATCCACTTTCTCATTATTCAGCAGAATATCCATTTTAACAATGTCCGCTTCTCGGTAATCCAGGGGATGGTAATCGAACGAGGCATAGCCACGGGTCTGGCTTTTGAGCTTATCGTAAAAATCAAATACAATTTCTGTCAGGGGCATTTCAAATACCAGCTCAACACGTGTTTGCGTGAGGTAATGCTGGTTAATTAAAATACCTCTTTTACCCAGGCAAAGGGTCATGATATTCCCAATGTATTCGGGCTTTGAAATGATCTGCGCCCCGATAAATGGTTCCTCAATTCTGTCTGTTTTAACAGCATCTGGCATTTCCGTGGGATTATTGACTATGATCTTTTCACCCTTTGTCGTATACGCTATAAAACTTACGTTAGGCACGGTGGTGATCACTGTCTGATTGAATTCCCTTTCCAGTCTTTCCTGTATGATCTCCATGTGCAAGAGGCCCAGAAATCCGCAGCGAAAACCGAAACCAAGCGCTTGTGAAGTTTCCAGTTCAAAAGTCAGCGAAGCATCATTCAGCTGCAGTTTGTCCATGCAGTTGCGCAATTCTTCAAATTCATCCGTGTTCACAGGGAAAATACCCGCAAAAACCATGGGTTTTACTTCCTGAAATCCCTGTATGATTTCCTGGGTAGGATGTATCGCATTAGTGATGGTATCTCCTACTTTAACTTCCTTGGCATTTTTAATACCGGTAATAATATATCCAACATCACCGGTGTTAACCTGAGATTTTGGTTCGAGGCCCAGCTTCAGTATACCTACTTCATCGGCTTCATACACCTGGTCCGTGGATACGAATTTTACTTTGTCACCTTTTTTAATGGAACCATTCCGGATCCTGTAATACACGATGATGCCTCTGAAACTATTAAAAACACTATCAAATATGAGTGCCTGGAGGGGAGCGTCCTGGTGTCCTACCGGAGACGGGATCCTTTTAACGATGGCCTCCAGAATGGCGTCTACGCCTACCCCTGTACGCCCACTCGCCAGTAAAATATCTTCCGGCTTGCAACCGATGAGGTCTATGATCTGGTCCTTCACTTCTTCAATCATGGCACCGTCCATGTCAATCTTGTTGATGATCGGAATGATCTCCAGGTCATTTTCAATGGCCAGGTACAGGTTTGATATAGTTTGCGCCTGGATGCCTTGTGTGGCATCTACAAGGAGTAAAGCACCTTCACAAGCAGCAAGGGCCCTGCTTACTTCATAACTGAAATCCACGTGGCCC
>JANLYU010000253.1:0-2577 GCA_031365785.1 Flavisolibacter sp.
TCTATCTCCCAGGGAATATGGCAACATCACCAGGATCTACAGATAAAATGATCTTATTTGATCCGATAAGCATGGTCATTGCTCCAGTGAATTCCAATGCACAGCGGCTGGGCATCGGTGCGCCGGTGGTAAATATTCTCAAAACGATAATACACCTACCACCGCCCATTCATAAAAAAAATAAACGTCTTTCCAGTTCCAATAATGGGAAAAAAGAAATACCTAATGGAGAAAAATATTAATCAGGAGGTAGTTGTATATACAATACAATTGTGAGATATAAACTTGTTCAAAAAATGACTCACCAGCAATAGATGCCGGATGATTTATTTCGGAAGTAATAAAATAAAGGCAGCGCCCTTTCCCAGTTCACTCTTTCCCATTACATATCCCCCATGATTTTCAACAACTTTTCGAACAATAGAAAGGCCCACACCAGTTCCTTTATACGCTGAATTGCCGTGTAAACGAGTAAATACATTGAAGATTCTTTCCGATTCCAATGGATCAAAACCAATCCCATTATCCTGGATTGCGATCTGGTAAAAATTCTTTTGCTGCGCTTCTTTGGATAAATGGAAAGACGAATGGTTACCTAAAGTTTCTTTACAGGAAATGATGATCCCCGGCGAACAGCCGGGCTTTTGAAATTTTACCGCATTGCTGATCAAATTCTGGAAAGCCTGTTGAATCTGGCGGTGGTGACCCTGGATTACTGGGAGTTGGTGAAAATGTATAGTTGCCTTTTTTTCTTCAATTTCCAATTCCAGATCTGTGATGACCTCATTCATGATTTCATTGAGGTCTACCAATTCCAATTGTCTGGGACGGATACTTACCTGGGAATAGGATAACAGGTCATCAATTAAATAACCCATGCGTTTGGCAGCCGCTTCCATTCTTTCGAAATAAGAAATTTCCTCTTTTGAAAATTTGTCCTTAAGTCTGGACTTGATCAGGTCAGCAAAAAAATGAATTTTCCTTATGGGTTCCTTCATATCGTGGGAGGCTGCATAGGCAAATTCTTCCAGGTTCACATTGGAACGCGAAAGTTCTTTATTCGCTTGAGCCAATTCCCTGGTTCTTTCTTTGACTTCATTGCTTAATTCCTGTTCAAATAATTTTTGCTTGCTGATATTAACCGTAACGCCTCCGATTTGAACCGCCAATCTTTCTGTGTTGCGAATTACCAAACCTGAAGCATAGATCCATTGAATGGAACCATCAGGCCAAACTACCCTGTATTCAGCACTATAATCTGTGTCATTGGAAATAGCATGTTGTATCGCATCTTCAACGCCTTTTCGGTCTTCAGGTAATATAATATTGTATAATCCTTTCAGATCAAGGGTTGCATCAAGGGATAGACCGAGGTTAGACTTGCATTGGGTGCTGCATTCGATAATGCCGGAGTTAAGGTCAAGCTCATAAGAGCCTAATTTCCCAGCATCAAGCGCCAGCTGCAAGCGTCTGTTGGTGGCCGCTAACTCCAGTTCTGATTTTTTTCTTTCAGTAATATCACTCAGTGAGCCAACCATTCGAAATGGCTTGTTATTTTCGTGATGTAACACATACCCCCTATCGTATACAATGGAATAGGTGCCATCTGCCTTCCTGAATCGATATTCTGCGGCCCATTGTTTTTCTCCCTGGTCTATAATTTTTTGGATACCCTGAATCACCTTTTCACGGTCTTCCGGATGAATGGAGTTTCTCCATGTTTCTAATCTTTCTCCCATATCACCATATGGATATCCGAAAAGTTCCTTATAGTTTTCATTCCACCAGATTTTATTCGTTAATAAATTCCAGTCCCACACGGCATCGTGTGTGGCTTTGGCTACTAATTCAAACCTTTCCTTGGCTTCATAAATTTCTTTCGATTGTTCTCTGATTCTCTTGTCAAGGTCCTGGTTGAGTCGTTGTAGGTCCTGCAACTCCTGCATATTCACTTCGAAGGGCTGCAGGTTAGTTTCCTGAAATGAAACAGGAGATGTGTTTTCCTGTACTTTAAGTTCTACGGTAGACAAGAGACCGATCAGATGATCTGCAATGAGTTCCATTTCTTCCAGGCCTTTTCTGGCCTCTTCTATATTACCCGATTTGTATAATGCTATTAGTTTTCTGGCAGAAAGATGTATATCAGAATGCACTTTTTCCAGTTCATGCATTTCCGGAATGTGACCAAAATCATTTAATGCATGTCCGTAAATCCACTTTCCCACTGCACACTCATAATGAGAGATCAAGGGCGTTTCTTCCATTTCCATTCCGTAAAGCATGGATTTGAGCTTTGACTTGAATAACAGGTGCTTAGCCTTTGCCTGTGTAAAGTCCAATTTTACTTTATCTACAATCTTTTCAGCAGATTCCATAGTCATGTGGTAGTTGCATGGCGTGTGAAGCACCAGCTAGTTAAAATTAGAGATTAATAAAGTATTGACTGAAATGTTCCTATGGAATCCCGGGAATAGTCTATCAGTTAGCTGAGTTTCAATTTCCGAAAAGATTGGATGAGTTCATCAGGTAATGATTCTTACCTGATGAAATAAGATAATAAGTTATGATTCTAGCAGT
>JANLYU010000165.1:0-8572 GCA_031365785.1 Flavisolibacter sp.
AGTGGCCAGGTAAGAAAAGTTACCAATACTTTTCTGGGCCAGATGCAAACAGTGACCACCTGCCCAACCTGCCAGGGTGAAGGATCAACAATTACTTCAAAATGCAGTAATTGCAAAGGTGAAGGAAGAGTCTATTCAGAAGAAACAGTATCAATTGACATACCGGCAGGGGTACAGGAAGGGATGCAACTCAACATCAGTGGAAAAGGAAATGCAGGAGAAAGAGGGGGCATGGCCGGAGACCTTATTATTCTGATTGAAGAAGAAGCACATAAGGAACTACAACGGGAAGGCCTGAATGTCGCCTATGAACTCCATATCACCTTCTCTGATGCTGTTTTCGGTACACAGGTGGAAGTTCCTACCATTGATGGGCGTGCTAAAATCAAGATACCTCCAGGAACACAGAGTGGTAAAGTTTTCAGGTTGAAAGGGAAAGGATTTCCGGCAGTCAATAGTTATGAAAAAGGCGATCAGCTGGTACAGGTGAATGTGTGGACGCCGCAACACATATCCGCTGAGGAAAAAAGTGTATTGGAAAAACTAGCCCATTCACCCAATTTCAAACCTAACCCTGAAAAAAGTCAAAAAACATTTTTTGACAAAATGAGAGAGATGTTTTCCTAACTCATCCTATTCGTGGTCCCTTTCTTTTTTTCTTTTCTTTCCATAAACTGACTTTGCCTGCTGCACCAGTGTAAGAAATTCTTTTTGGGAAAAATTATCCTGATCTGCAGATGTAAAAGCAATTTGTAAAATGTCATTCCAGGTGATGTCCTTTACAAATTTTGATTTTCTCAGCATGGCTCCGAACATAATAACAGAACTGGCGAATCGGTAACACTTTATCATTTTATCAAAAGGAGTAAATTGAAGGGCCGGTTTATCCTGCAGATCTAGAGGCTGATTGGAGCGAGGAAGTTTAAAATGTAGATTAAAACTAACGGGTTCGAAAGCATTGCCTTTCTGTTCCATTTCCAGATTTACACGCGTCGGAACAATTTCAAAGGCGATCATCGTTGAATTGGCAGAACCCACTTCACCTCCTTCTACCGACGCTTCCACATCTTTAATGGCTCCCACCTTATTATCAAAACCAAGAAGCCGGTATTCTTTCACATAGTCCGGATCAAAACGTACCTCCAGATTCACATCATCCGCTACGGCATAGAGGGTTTGAGTGAACTCCTTCAAAAGAACTTTCTCTGCTTCATTGTAGCTATCTATATAAGCAAAATTTCCGTTTCCCCTTTGAGCCAGTGTCTGAATCTTGGAATCTTTATAATTGCCCATTCCAATTCCCAAACACGTCAGATAAATTCCCGACTCCCTTTGAGCAGAGATCATTTCTTCGAGTTCATTTTCAGTTTTCAAGCCTACATTGAAGTCGCCATCAGTAGCTAGAATAATCCTGTTGTTTCCCTTTGGAATAAAATGATTTCTGGCCACACTATAAGCCAGTTTAATACCTGATGCTCCGGGTGTTGAGCCACCGGGTTGCAAACTGTCAATGGTGGTGAGAATGCGGATTTTTTCACCGCCGCCTGTGGTGGGTAAAGCAATCCCTACTGTTCCCCCATAAACTACTATGGCTACAGAATCCTTTTCCCTCAGGTTATTGACCAAGGCTTTGAACCCTGCCTTTAAAAGGGGGAGCCTGTTAGGCATATCCATAGATCCGGACACATCGATCAGAAAAACCAGGTTACTTGGAGGCAGGCTGTCGAGCATCAATTTTTTAGATGAAATATGTGTGAAGAGTAACTGGTTATTTTTATTCCAGGGGCAAGCCGTTAGTATTGATTTGAAATCAAATATTTTATGATCTGGAGGTTCCTGGTAATTGAAATTAAAATAGTTCAGCATTTCTTCGATGCGGACGGCATCAGGAGGAACAGCAGTATTCATCGTAAGAAATCGGCGGATATTGCTGTAAGAGGCACGGTCAACATTCAGAGTCAACCCTGTTGAGGGATAAGCGGTGGTATTGATGAATTGGTTTTCAATAATGCTTGCATAAGTTTCATCACCTATAAACCACTGCTGCTGTGTTTCCCTTTTAAGGTTCTGGGTCATTGATGCCAGCTTATTGGTATGTGTACTTTTTATCAGCGGCACTTTTTTTAATTTGATGTCCACATATTCCGTGGCATCAACAACCTGCCGGAGTTTCTGATAACCCTCCAGATTAATAGCCAGGGTGTCTATTTTGCGGTTGGTAATGATGCCAAATGTTCCTTCTGCACCAGACAAATACACATAACCATTAGACAATAAAGCAATGGTTGCATTTTGCAAAGCATTGCCCGCTTCGTCCCTGACCTGTCCTTTCATGTAATACTGTGAAAAGGCGAACAGCGGACAAAAAATAGCAAGTACAATATGTGGAATGCGCTTCAAAGCTAACTTGGTGGATAAAATACAAAACCCGGCTTAGGATGTCAAGCTTTATCAGCTAATTGAAGAATTTCTTTCAGATTTCGGCCGAGGCCATCATAATCAAGTCCATATCCCACTACAAACTTATCAGGTATACTAAATCCAAGGTAATCGATTTTCAAAGGAAAACGGGTGGCGTCTGGCTTATGCAACAAAGCTGCTATTTTAAGGGATTTAGGTTGTTGATGGTCAAGTTTGGGCAAAAATTCATGGAGGGTTTTTCCAGTATCAACAATGTCTTCCAGAATCACTACATCCCTGCCAAAAAGGTCTACGTCAAGACCAATGGCAGTAATCACCTCCCCACTTGATTTCATACCTCTGTAAGAAGCGAGCTTGATGAAACAGATTTCCGCATCTACAGTAAGGTTTTTAAATACATCAGCTGCAAACATGAATGAACCGTTCAGAATAGCAATAAAAAGTGGTCTTTTACCTTTGTAATCTGTATTCAACTGATCTGTAATGTTCTTTACTTTCAATTGAATGTCCGCTTCTGATAAATACGTAGTAAAAGTTTTATCGTGGAGAGTTATTGGCATCAACAGTTTTTTATCTTACAAATCTTAAATTTATTTTCTTATTATTGAAGTACTTCAACAGGGTTGACAGTGGTGCAGTAATGATCCAGGAATTCAAATTAATTACAAAATTTTATTGAAGCTGTACGGTCTTTTCCATCTTAGGAACAGAAATTACCCCACGCTGCAAAATAAGTTGTTGGCCTGCTTGGAGAGGCATATTTTCCTGTACATGATTATATTCCATCAGGTTTTCCAATCTTACACCTTCTATCTGGGCTATATCATGAAGGGTTTCACCTGTCCGTATAATATGATAGGCTACAGCTCCTGATCTTCTTTTACGCTGAAGAAATAACAATTCATCAAGGGCAGCTATATCAGCAGATTTCATTTCATTGAACTCGAATAACCTGGAAAGTGAGATATCATTTTCGTTTGCAATTTTGAGATAAGAGGTTCCTTTCACTACAAAAATTACTTTGGTTTCATTGATCCTGAAAACTCCGGAAGGATAAGTAGGCTCTTGCTTATCAGGAACCAATATTTCATTACCCCGCTGACTAGCGAGTGAAATATCTACATCAGAATTACTGGCCAGAACCGCACCGGCATCAGGTTTCTTACCCAGTGCCAGAAGTGTGTATTCCTGCAATTGATAGGTCTCTATGATTCTGATCAGGATACTGGCATACAGGGGATTGGTGGCATAACCCGCTTTTTTGAGTCCATACGCCCAGGCTTTATAATCAGTTGGATCCAGATTGAAGAGCGTTGCGTAATAAGGCCTGTTCTTCAAGAAGTCAGAGTGGTCATGATACGATTGTACCGGGTCATCGTATTTACGAAAGCATTCTCCTTTTGCATCGTCATCATGATACACCGTGCCGCCCGTCCATCCCTCTTTACATTTGATACCGAAGTGATTATTAGACGCCAGAACAAGGTCGCTGGTGCCAGCTCCTGTTTCATGAATACCCTGTGCCAGAGTAATGGCTGCAGGTACACCAGTTCTGATTTCTTCCTCTATGGCTATTTGCCTGAACTGATTGATGTAATTCCTTATTGTTTCCACCGATTGCCCAAAGAGCACAGGGCAGGATGCCATCAGAAGCATGGTTCCAATCAATTTGAATTTTTTCATGGAAGTTTCGGTTTTATTCGACTGTTCCGCACTTTTTCATCATCATTAAGCCATCTCTGACAGGAAGCATCAATTTTTCCACATCCGACCTGTCCAGCATAGCATCATTAAATTCCTGAATAGCTCTTGCATTCTTTCCTTTGATTTCCTCTTGCAATACTTCACCGTGAAAGAGCACATTATCTGCTAAAATAAAGCCGTTTGGCCGCACTTTAGGCAAAACAAGGTTAAAATAATTGATATAATTTCCCTTGTCTGCATCTATAAAAACCAAATCCCATGTTTCATTCAGTTCACCGATAATTTGCAGCGCATCACCGATATGTACAATGATATTTTTCTTAGCTGCTGACCGGTCAAAAAATTGTCGGGCAACGGCTGCATCATCGTCCCTGATTTCTACAGTATGTAAAAAACCATCTTCCACAAGACCTTTAGCGAGACAAAGAGCGCTATATCCTGTAAAAGTTCCGATTTCTAAAATACGCTTCGGCCTCACCATTTCGCTAATCATTGTAAGGAGCTTTCCCTGCAAATGACCACTCAGCATGTGGGGTTGGGAACGTTCCCGATAAGTAAATTCAGCTATTTCTCTAAGCAAGGCATCTTCGGGGGTGGTATATTTTTCAGCATATTGCTGCGCAGCCGGATTAACGATGTCCATTTTCTATACTTGTTTTAATCGGAGTAGAAACGCCTGCAGGTTTTGATAATAAATATAACCCCATGAAAACAAGAAATCCATTGATCAAAATAAGTTCCAGACCGATTTCGAATTTTACAAATAAAGCCCTCTGATATTTATCTATAAAAAAACAAATAACAGGTGCAGTCAGGGCCACTACTGGAACCAGTTTGTCCGCCACTTTTCGCTGGGTAAGAATGCCAAAGGCAAATAACCCTAATAATGGGCCATATGTATATCCCGCCACTTTTAAGATTACACCGATCATACTGGAACTGTTCACCCATTTAAAAATCATTACGAAAAGAAGGAATACGGCTGCAAAAGCCAGATGCACGGTCTTACGAATTCGCTGTCTGTCCTTTTCATTCCAATCCGCTCTCCTCTTCATTCCGAGAATATCAATGCAAAAACTGGAAGTCAGTGCCGTAATAGCTCCATCAGCACTTGGGAATAATGCAGAAATAAGTGCAATGATAAAGATGACAGAAATAATCCCCGGCACACCCTGCAGTAAAGCAATGGTTGGAAACAATCTGTCGGCAGGGGCTTTGATATCATTGCTTCCTGCATAGAGATACAAAAGTCCGCCCAGGAAAAGAAAAAGTAATACTACTGCTGCCTGGATCAGGGAAAAAGTAATCATATTCTTTTGTGAATCCTTCAGGTTTTTGACACTGATATTTTTTTGCATCATTTCCTGATCCATTCCAGTCATTGTAATGGTGATAAAGGCACCTGCCAAAATTTGTTTAAAAAAATTAAGTCGACTGTTGGGATCCCAGATAAATATATCTGTAAATCTATTTTTGGAAAGTGCCTGAATGCCGTCGCCAATTCCAAGGTGCAGGCTGTGCAGAATATAAAAAATACAAATCACCAGCCCCAGTAACATACAGGTGGTTTGGAGGGTGTCGGTCCACACAATCGTTTTAACACCCCCTTCAAAGGTATACATGAGAATCATCAAAAGAATAATGAGTGTGGTCAGCCAGAAAGGTATGTTCCATTGGGATAGTATGGACCATTGTAAAATGGCTACTACCAGATAGAGGCGAGCTGTGGCACCCAAGGTGCGTGAAAGAATAAAAAATGACGCGCCTGTTTTGTAAGAAACAAAACCCAGCCTTGTACTTAAATAATGATAAATGGAAGTAAGTTGTAGCCGGTAATAGAGGGGAAGTAAAACAAATGCAATAATGAAGTAACCAATTACATAACCAATTACAATCTGAAAATAAGTAAATGCCTCATACCCCGCACCTAAAGGTTTACCAACTGCACCCGGAACACTTACAAAAGTTACCCCACTCAACGAGGTGCCTATCATACCAAATGCTACTAGTATCCAGTTCGAATTGCGGTTGCCAATAAAAAAAGATTCATTGTTGGCATTCCGGGAAGTATAGTAAGCCACCACCAGCAATAAAATAAAATATCCAATAACAAAAGAAAAAAGCAAAACTGGCGACATAAATTATTTTTTATCAGGAAATGCACTGCTATGGAAAACCATTTTTTGAAGATAGAAAAATTTGCTTTCCTTTTGCTGCTCAAAGCAACGACATGAACAAAATAAACAAGTTAGCCATATTCTGCGGTTCAAAAGAAGGCAACAATGATTTGTATGCCATTCATGCCAGGGCTATCGGAAGTTTGCTGGCTGCATACAAGATCGAATTGATTTATGGGGGAGGAAGAAAGGGTTTAATGGGCATTGTTGCGGATCATGCATTAAAAGGATCTGGTATTGTGCGCGGTGTAATTCCTCAGGTGCTGGTGGATTGGGAACACCAGCATGACCACCTAAGTGAGTTACTGATAGTAGACGACATGCATGTGCGGAAAAGAAAAATGTATGAGTTGTGTGATGCGGCCCTTATACTTCCCGGTGGGTATGGTACACTGGATGAACTTTTTGAAATCCTTACCTGGAATCAGCTTTCTATCCACGATAAAAAAATATTCATCCTGAATTCAGCAGGCTTTTACAACCATTTATTACAACACCTCCGTTTCCTTTCTATAGAAGGTTTTTTATGGGGACAGCTTGATGAACAATTGGTGGTATTGGAAGAACCCCAGGATTTTATCAGTTTCATTAGGTGATTACCTTTGATGATGCTGAAATAAAGGTATGTTGATGCCGGCACGGATGATCGGAATAGCACGGCCGGAATTATCAGTATAAGGTGAGTTGGCATCTTTTAATACGTCGAATAATACTGCAAGGTACCCATAGATATTGCCACCGTTTGGATCCCTGCCGGTGGTATATCCACCACCTACCAGCACACTATTGGCAGCTACATGATTGGTTTGAGCCTGACCACCAGAATTAGGTACAGGAAGGTATTTCAACCTTACCCAATTGCGCTCTACCTGCCCCTGCGCAAATAAAAAACGAACAGGAAAAAGGCGTGTAAAAATACCCCCTCCTTCAATGGACTGCCGTAATTTATCACCTACATAATAATAATCCCTGTAAGATGTGTAGTTGTAATTGCCAATGAGTCCAATATCCGCCCAACGTGTCAAACTGTATCCAAAGACTGGATTCAACCCTATGAGAAATGAATTATTGAAGAAAGATAAAGACAAACTCCCCCCGGTAAACAGTTTTTCCTTTTTGAACCCTTTTATTTTTTCTTCCTGATGGTCCTGGGCTTGTACAATTCCGGTACAGATCATCCAGCTAATAAGAAAAACATACCGTTTCATCTGATTTGATTTACAGTTAATACGAGCTGTCTGCAAAAATATTGTGGTAACTTATTGATGTCAATCAAATATTTTTCCAGCATTCAATATATTGCCCGGATCGAATATCTTTTTGATCTCTTTCATCAGCCGCATCTGGACCTCATCAAAAATAATGGGGAGGTATTCTTTCTGTACCAGACCGATGCCATGTTCACCACTGATGGTTCCTCCCAAACTTTTTACGAGGAGAAATATTTCAGTGATTCCCTTTTTCAATGACCCATTCCACTCCTCATCACTGAGTGTGCCCTTTATGATATTTACATGCAGGTTACCATCTCCTGCATGTCCATAACAAACAGATTGGAATCCGTATTTGCTTCCTATACTTTTTACACCTTTCAATAACACCGGCAATTCCGCCCTGGGCACTACGGTATCTTCTTCTTTATAAATAGAATGTGATTTAACCGCTTCGCCGACCCTCCTGCGCAGCTTCCATAATTCCGCTTTTTGCTGCGCATCATCCGCAAAAAGTATTTCCCCACAATCAAAATTCATGGCAATACCTGCAATACCTTCCATATCTTTCATCAGCACATTCATGTCATTTCCATCTACTTCGATGAGCAGATGGGCGCGCACGTCTTCGCTGATAGGCACAATGGTATTATCCACAAAGCGCATCACCCATTCCAAGGCGTCGCGCTCCATGAACTCCATGGCACTGGGGGTAAAACCTGCCATGAATATGGCACTCACTGCCTCGCAGGCCTGTTCTGCATTCTTGAAAGGCACCAACATGAGGAGGTCGTACCTGGGGAGCGGAATCAATCGAAGAACTGCCTTGGTTACGATACCCAGCGTGCCTTCACTTCCTACTACCAGCTGCGTTAAGTTATATCCGGTAGCATTCTTCAGTACATTGGCACCGGTCCAAATAATTTCACCTGTGGGGAGCACCACTTCCAGGTTCAGTACATAATCCTTTACAACCCCATATTTTACAGCTTTTGGACCACCGCTGTTTTCTGCAATGTTGCCGCCAATCATACAAGATCCCTTGCTGCTGGGATCAGG
>JANLYU010000276.1:0-10425 GCA_031365785.1 Flavisolibacter sp.
CGGCCTTGCATATTTTAGCCTGGCCGCCGCTTCCTGAGGATGGTGGAACATCAGATTTAATGGCAAGACCTTTAACTAGTTTTTTAAACACAGAATCTCCGCTGAATCCACCATTCGCCACCTTGGCAGTATCAAAAGAAGCGATTCTTCTTATAAAGGCATTGGCATTATTGAGCTTGATGCGCAAAACGTTAGCCAGTTTGGAAGTATCCCGTTTTCTTATAAAAGTGATACTATCCCTAAGCGATTTGATAACAAAAGATTTGGAACCCAGTTCCACGCCATTATTCGTAGTCGGTGGAGGTTCATTGAAGCGGTAAAGAGAAGTATCGTTGAAAGTGGAATTCTGGTCAATTTCAAATATTCTTACGGTCTGCCTGCTATTGGTGTCACCATAAGATCCAGTATAAGCAAGTGAAAGAACTACAGAATCAATGATAAGAGAATCAAGATAATTTGGCTTGTTTCTGTCTATCAAAAAAGGATAGCTGCCATAACCAGAACTGCTGATCCTGAAAAAAGCGTCTGCCTGTGTTTGTCCGAATTCAATGTCAGAAAAATTTCCTAAAGCTATCTGATCACTGAAAAGGAGCTTGCTGGTATCAAAAAAGGGTGCAGTTTTATTTTGTGCATCCAGTGCTATTTCGAAAGTATTGACATTATCAATAGCCGGAATCAAATCGCTACCCAGCGTAGTGGCTTCATTTATTTTTTTACAGGAAAAAAGAGAAAGAAAAATAACAACTATAAATAGTGAGGCAACCAGACTATATTTTTTCACGAATAATTATTATGTAATTTGGAATTACTTGTCTGCAAGATCGTTATACAGTTGTAAATAGTCTGTTAAATCAGATTCAGCATTGTATGGAAGTGTTTTCTTGCCCCGAACCTTGGAGAATTCGTCAACTAGTTTTTTTTCTATCTTGTCTGCTCCAAAGGTAATGGCATCCGCATAGGCGGCACCACCCCGGAACATAGCTATGTTATTGCTTTCTTTATAGGGTTCGAGGTCTTTTTCTTTTATCGAGGGATTGATGATCGCTTTTTTTAAAAAATCACTATCCAGTTTTTCCTTAAAAGTAGTTTGTCCAATAGTATAAATGATTTTACTGTGTGCAAAAACTGGTTCCTTCTTATATACTGTTTTAAGAAACAAGGGAATAAGGCCAGTCATCCAACCGCTACAATGGATCAGGTCGGGAGGCCATCCAAATTTTTTGACAGTTTCCAAAGCCCCTTTACAAAAAAATATAGTTCTCAAACCATTATCATCAAACCACTTTTCTTTGTCATCCGTAAATATGTGTTTCCTTTTGAAAAGATCTTCATTATCTAAAAAATATACCTGTAGTCTGGCATTGGGTAATGAGGCCACTTTGATCTGTAATGGGAAATCTTCATTATCTATAGAAACATTGATCCCCGACAACCGAACCACTTCATGTAGCCGGTGACGGCGCTCATTAATGGCTCCAAAACGCGGCATAATGCACCTGACCTCAAAATTGGTGTCATTTGCTTTGACCGCCAGCTTGTTCACTACTTCGGAAAATTCCGTTAGTTCAAGGTAGGGAGACATTTCATTGGCAATGAATAAAATTCTTTTCTTTGCTAACATTTTTACCGTTTTAAATCGGAGAAAGGTTTGCAAAGTTAACTAAATAATTCTTATATGCTGCAGCCATCTGCATTCTAAATCATTGGTATGATCATTTTTAAGAAGGCTGAAGCATTGTCCGAATATCTCCATGCACAAAAAAATTCTGGTCGGTTGATTGGGTTCGTCCCAACCATGGGAGCCTTGCATGCCGGACATCAATCACTGATTCAACAATCCAAACAAGCCGGCGAACTTTGTACTTGCAGCATTTTTATCAATCCATCTCAATTCAATAATCAAGAAGATTTTAAAAATTATCCAATTACCCTTGAAAAAGATATTGAACAATTGTTTACTGCCCGCTGTGATGTGCTGTTCCTTCCTACGGTTGCAGAAATTTATCCTCCCCTTTTACAGCAAAAGTCTTACGATCTAGGACATCTGGAATCAATACTGGAAGGAAAATTCAGGCCAGGTCATTTCCAGGGTGTATGCCAGGTGGTGGACAGGCTTTTGGGTATTACGATGCCACACCGGCTATATCTGGGTCAAAAGGATTACCAGCAATGCCTGATTATCCGTAAACTGATTCATTTGTGTGGCTGGGAAGAAACCATCACCACCCAAGTGGTACCCACCATCAGAGAAACAGACGGTTTGGCAATGAGTAGCCGCAACCTGAGACTGGATGCCCATCAAAGAAAAATAGCACCCTACATTTATAGGGAACTCCTTAACATCAGGGAAAATCTTCATACTGCATCTTTGCATCAACTCAAAGAAAGAGCGAGAGTTTCCCTCATGAAAGATGGATTCCAGGTGGACTACGTTGAAATTTCACATTCTTCCGATCTACAAACTGCTGAAGACACTTCTTCTTCCCTGATTGGGCTCGTGGCAGCAAGCATCGGACCCATCCGACTTATCGACAATTTATTGCTTCATTGAAATATGCAGGCCCCATCTTATTACCCACAGGAGGATTCTATGCAACCTATCAATGAACCTGCAGTCATAAATAGTTCAACGCCATTTAACTTATCTTCGAACTGAATGAAGAAGCGAGTAATTACCATACTCCAGTACCTTTTCTTTTTTGGACTCGGGATATTGTTTGTGTGGTTGACAGTCAAGGATATCAATAAGCAACAGTGGCAACACATTAAAACCTCCATACAGCAGGCACGGCACTGGTTGGTGGTTCCGGCTTGTATTTTTCTTCTCCTTGCCCATTATAGCCGCGCCCTGCGCTGGAAGATCTTAATGGAACCAATGGGATATAAACCCAGCACTTTCAACACTTTTGCTGCAGTGATGATCGGTTATCTGGTTAATGCAGGTGTTCCCCGTTTGGGTGAGGTCGTTAAATGTACCCTCCTATCGCGCTACGAAAATGTCAGGGCTGACCGTCTGGTTGGAACTATTGTTATGGAAAGAGCGGTTGATGTAATATGTCTGCTAATCGTTTCCCTTTCGGCTCTTATTTTACAGGGTGGCGTAATTGGTGAACATGTATCTGCGGCCTTTTCATCATTTTTCAAGGATAATACTGGTCATACCTCTATTAGAAAAGTCATCTTTGTTTTTTCAGCTATCGCGTTCATTGTTATCCTTATTTATTTTTTACTCAAAAAATTCGGACATATCGACGCGGTGGCCAAACTCAGAAATATACTGAAGGGTATCTCACATGGTTTGAACAGTATCAGAATGGTTCAACATAAGGGATGGTTTGTGTTCCATACTTTATGCATGTGGACCATGTACCTGACGGCTACAACCATGGGAATATATGCGTTACGTGAAACCGCACACCTTGGATTTGGGGCAGGTCTTACCACACTTGCTGTAGGAAGTATAGGTATGATTCTTACACCGGGTGGCATCGGCGCTTACCCTCTTCTGGTGGCCAAATTGATGGGTTGGTATGGATTAGATGAAAAAACCATAGGGAATGCTTTAGGATGGTTACTTTGGTCTGTTCAGACCCTCATTATTTTACTGGGAGGGGTTATATTTTTTGTATTATTTTCCTATCACAATAAAAAAAGACAACTTGAGGCCAGGGAACAGTTTACAGAACAAAACATTAACACTGCCTGAATTGCAACGCAGGCTGGCCCAGTGGAGACTTTTGGGGAAAACAGTAGCTTTTACAAATGGATGTTTTGATCTTTTACATGCGGGGCATATTGCTTCGTTTATAGAAGCTTCCCAACATGCGGACTTTCTTGTTGTGGCTGTGAATGCAGATGCCACTATACGCCAGTTGAAAGGGAAAAACAGGCCCATTCATTCTGAACAGGCTCGGGCGCAGGTGGTAGCAGCTTTGGCGGTGGTTGATGTAGTTATCATTTTTTCTGAGCCTACTCCCCTGGAACTCATTCTTGCCATTCAGCCTGATGTTTTGGTAAAAGGAGGAGATTATACCCTGGAAGAAATAGTTGGAGCGAAAGAAGTGACAGCTTCCGGAGGGAAAGTTGTGATCAATCCTATCGTGGAAGGCTTTTCAACCACATCGATCATTCAACGCATTCAAACACCATAGCGGTTTTGGGTCAAGGCAGTCTTGTTTATATTAACAGGTTTACGAAATAAAGCGGATGGCAAATCAGAAGCGAAAAATAATTCCAAGAGACATCAGCTGGCTTTCTTTCAACGCAAGAGTGTTGCAGGAAGCGGGTGATAGATCTGTACCACTCCGTGAAAGAATCCGGTTTCTGGGTATCTTCTCCAATAATCTGGATGAATTTTTTAGGGTGCGTGTAGCTACTCTGAAACGCATGATTCAGTTTGGAAATAAAGGGCGCATGCACCTGGAAGACAATCCTGAAGATATTCTTGAAGAGATCCAGATGACGGTGCTCATGCAGCAAAATGAATTCAACCGGATCTGGGATGAAATTCTTTCGCAGATGAAGGAGCATCAAATTTTTCTGGTTACAGAAAAAGAACTCAATCCCGAACAACAACAATTTGTACAGCGTTATTACGACGAGGAGGTGAGCGCGAATGTTATTCCATTAATGATAGAAGGGATAACTGATTTCCCATATCTCAGAGATAAATCCATTTATCTGGGTGTGGTGATGTCTAAAAAAGAAACTGCTTTGAAACGGATGTATTCCATCATTGAAGTTCCCACGAGGGTGCAAAGCCGTTTTGTATTGCTGCCTTCGCCAGATCAGGAGCATCACATTATTTTGTTGGAAGATGTTATCCGTTTCAACCTGCCTGATATTTTTAATTATTTTGGTTATAATGAATACCATTCTAATGTATTCAAAGTAACCAGAGATGCAGAGATAGATATTGACAATGATATTTCCACCACACTGATCCAAAAAATTGAAAAAGGGCTAAAAAACAGGAGAAAAGGCAAGCCTGTAAGGTTTATCTACGATAAGGAAATGGATCCGGGCCTTCTGGAATTCCTTATCCGTAAATTCAACCTGACCAAAAGAGATAATATTATCCCGGGCGGCCGAATCCATAATTTCCGTGAGTTCATGGATTTTCCCAAGCAGGTTTTCAATGGGGTGAGCAAACAGCGTAAACCTTTTGATCATCCGGCACTCAACGATTACAGAGTAACCGATGTGGTGCTTCAGCGTGATGTGATGCTTCATTTTCCCTATCATTCATTCAACGCCGTCATAGACCTGTTTAGGGAAGCTGCCATTGATCCTGATGTCACCTCCATCAAAGTAACCTGTTACCGGGTGGCCAGGCAGTCGAAGGTGATCAATGCGCTGATCAACGCGGTGCGCAATGGCAAACAAGTAACTGTCATGCTGGAATTGAGAGCCAGGTTTGATGAAGAAGCTAACCTGGAATGGAAGGAAAGACTGGAAGAAGAAGGCGTCAAAGTTTTAATAGGAATTCCGGGTATGAAAGTGCATGCCAAGGTGTGCGTGATCCGGAAGCGGGTACTGGACCGCATTGTTCAATATGGTTTTGTGAGCACCGGGAATCTTAATGAAGATACCTCCCGGTTATATGCAGACCATTGCCTCCTGACCTCCAACAGAAATATCATGGCAGACGTGAACCGTATTTTTAATTATATCGAACACTATAAAACCGGAAACCATTTTATAAAAGCATGTTCTACTCTTATTCCAAGTCCTCACTTTGCAAGGAGGGAAATCATCAAAATGATCCACGCTGAAGTAAAAAATGCCATCCGGGGAATACCCGCTGTGATCACGGCTAAAATGAATTCCTTTTCAGATCAGGAAATTATCAATGAACTGTACAATGCAGCCAAGGCTGGAGTAGAAATCAACCTTATTATACGGGGTATCTTCTGCATGATCACGGAAAGCACCAGGTTTGACAAACCTGTAAAAGCGTTGAGTATCGTGGATGAATACCTGGAACATGCACGGGTTTGGATTTTTCACAACGGCGGGAAGGAAAAATATTTTATCTCTTCTGCGGATTGGATGATCCGTAACCTTGACCACAGAGTGGAAGCTACCTGCCCTATTTTTGATGAACGGATTCAGCAGGAATTGAAAGATATTATTCAGATCCAGTTACATGACAATGTAAAAGGACGATGGCTGAACAATGATCTTAATAATGAATATATTCATGCTAACGGTGTACCAGTAAGATCACAGGTTGAAACATACAATTATTTACAACATAAAATAAATAACCCCATTGAAGCTAGCAGCGATTGATATCGGAAGTAATGCAGCGCGCCTGTTGATTACAGAAGTGCAGCCAGGCCCTTTAGGTAAGCCCGAATTTATCAAATTAAGTCTGGTGAGGGTTCCTTTAAGACTTGGTTTTGATGTTTTTGAAAAAGGTGAGATTTCGGATGAAAAAATTCAAATGCTGATTAAAACCATTCTTTCCTATAAACTTTTACTCGAAGTATACCAGGTAAAGCATTTAAAAACGGCAGCCACTTCTGCCATGCGAGACGCCCGTAATTCCACTCAGATCATTGACCAGGTTAAAAAGGAAACAGGCATTGACCTGAACCTGATCACCGGTGAGGAAGAAGCTAACTCCATTTATGAAATCCACGTAGCTGAAAATTTAAACAACCAGGAATCCTATTTGTATATCGACGTTGGGGGAGGAAGTACTGAACTTACTTTTTTCAGCGATGGCAAGCTCATTACGAAACATTCCTTCAATATCGGCACGATACGATTGCTGAAAAACCAGGTGAATGAAGAGCAGTGGAATGAAATGAAACGCTTCATCAAAGAAAAAACAAGCGGCTATCATCATATTACTGCTATAGGGTCCGGAGGAAATATTAATAAAATCTTTTCTCTTTCTAAAAGGAAAGAAGGGAAACCTCTCAGCCTTGAGCAATTGAGGAATTATTATAAGGAATTCAGTAACCTTTCTCTCGCGCAACGTATCAGTTTATACCAGTTGCGGGAAGACAGGGCCGATGTCATCGTTCCAGCACTGCTCATTTACATCAATGTGATGCGTTGGGCTGAAGCGGATGAAATTTTTGTTCCCAAGATCGGTCTTGCCGATGGGCTCATTCATATTTTATATGAACAAGTAAAAGGTACCTGAGGGTACATATTTCAACTATATCTTCAATTGATGAATAATAATAACCGTTATTCTAAATTTTTACCATGAGTGAGCACACTCCCGAAGTCAAGCGGATTACAACCAATACGCTCCAGAAAATGAAATCCTCCGGGGTAAAAATTTCCATGCTTACCGCGTACGACTTTTCCTTCGCCCGGATTTTTGATGCAGCGGGTATTGATGTGATTCTTGTGGGTGATTCGGCTTCTAATGTCATAGCCGGCCATGAAACCACACTGCCTATTACATTAGACCAGATGATTTATCATGCGTCCTCAGTAATCCGTGGGGCGAAGCGCTGTCTGGTTGTGGTGGATATGCCTTTTGGCTCCTATCAGTCCAACAGTGATATTGCTCTGGCCTCAGCCATCAGGATTATGAAAGAAACGGGGGCCCATGCTATCAAGCTGGAAGGTGGAGAAGAAATTCTTGAATCGGTTACAAGAATTATCAGTGCTGGAATTCCTGTTATGGCCCACCTTGGACTTACGCCTCAATCGATTTATAAATTCGGTACGTATAATGTAAGGGCTAAAGAAAAAGTGGAAGCCAATAAATTAAGGGAGGATGCCAAACTGCTCCAGGATGCTGGTTGTTTTGCGCTTGTTCTTGAAAAAATTCCTGCCACTTTAGCGAAGGAAGTGTCTATGAGCCTTCACATACCAACCATTGGTATTGGTGCGGGCATGCACTGTAATGGACAGGTGCTGGTCATGCATGACATGCTGGGGATCAACACGGAATTCAAACCCAGATTTCTCAGGCAATATCTAAATCTCCACGACCAGATTACCAAAGCAGTTCAACATTATGTCGAAGATGTCAGGAACAATGCTTTCCCCTCCGATAACGAGTCTTACTGATTGCTGAAATTAATACACCTTATTTTTGCGCGCTGGAAAGTAGCGATTTAGGATCAGGACTGGCATCAATATAAATAAATCTTTTATGCAGGATATAATTAAGCCATTGAACATTAGTAGTACTAATTCAGGTGTATCAACTGGAAGCAAATGGCTGAAAAGCACCGGGAAAATTATCAGTTCCTTTTCTCCAGTAGATGGAAATAAAATCGCCGAGGTCACAGCCTGCGATGATGTGGCTTACGAGGATATCATGCGACATGCAGGCAAAGCTTTTCTGGAGTGGCGTACCTGGCCTGCCCCAAAAAGAGGAGAGGTGGTTCGTCAAATTGGTGAAGCACTGAGGCAACACAAAGACAGATTAGGCAAACTGGTTTCTTATGAAATGGGCAAAAGTCTTCAAGAAGGCTATGGCGAAGTTCAGGAAATGATAGACATCTGTGATTTTGCTGTAGGCCTTTCGCGGCAGCTTCACGGACTTACCATGCACAGCGAACGTGCCGGTCACAGGATGTATGAACAATGGCATCCGCTGGGAATTGTAGGCGTCATTTCAGCATTTAATTTTCCTGTAGCAGTTTGGAGTTGGAATGCCATGCTTGCCTGGGTATGCGGTAACGTTTGTATCTGGAAACCATCAGAGAAAACACCTCTTTGTGCGCTGGCATGCCAGAAAATCATTGCTTCTGTATTGGAAAAAAATAATGTACCCGAAGGGGTCAGTAATATAATGATAGGAGAAAGGGATCTGGGTGAAAAATTGTCTTTTGACACACGGATTCCACTTTTATCCGCCACTGGTTCAACCAGAATGGGGAAAGCAGTGGGCGCAGCTGTGGGGGCACGGCTGGGAAGGGCATTGTTGGAATTAGGTGGAAACAATGCCATCATTATATCTAAAGAAGCAGACCTTAACATATCGCTGGTAGGTTGTGTTTTTGGTGCGGTGGGTACTGCGGGACAACGCTGTACCAGTACCAGAAGGCTGATCATCCATGAATCTGTATATGAAGAATTCAAAAATAAACTGGTACGGGCCTATCAGCAACTCCGGATTGGAAACCCACTCAATGAGGATAACCATGTAGGTCCCTTGATTGACAGGGATGCTGTACAATCCTATCTGCAATCCATCTCATCCTGTAAAAAAGAAGGAGGAATATTTTTAATTGAAGGTGGCGTACTGGAAGGCAAAGAATATGAAACGGGCTGTTATGTTATCCCCTGCATAGCAGAGGTGCAACCTCACTTTAAAATTGTTCAGCATGAAACATTTGCACCCATACTTTATTTATTAAAATACAAGACACTGGAGGAAGCTATAGCTATCCAAAATGATGTGCCACAGGGTTTATCTTCTGCTATCATGACCCTCAATCTCCGGGAAGCTGAGCAATTTCTTTCATTTGCCGGAAGCGATTGCGGAATCGCCAATGTAAATATAGGCACTTCAGGAGCAGAGATTGGTGGCGCTTTCGGTGGTGAAAAAGAAACCGGCGGTGGACGTGAAAGCGGTAGTGATGCCTGGCGTAATTACATGCGCAGGCAAACCAATACCATCAATTACAGCAACCATCTCCCCCTGGCACAGGGAATCAGGTTTGATCTTTAATTCTACATTTTTTTGGATAGCATATTCTGTGGAAGAGTTCAAATTGATTGTGAATTAACACTTTGAAATCAACTACCGCAGTTGTTTTTTCTTCGTATATAAGCCGGAGTAATTATTTTTGAAAAAATTTTAAATAAAATACAGAATGATACAATTTTTCAAGGGATCCGTTACCGTTCTGATCACAGTATGCTATACCCTTTCTTCATTCGCTCAAACAGCAGTTAAGGAGGTACCAAATGGCTGGCACCTGAAAGACCACCAAACTTCCGGTTATTATGGAATCAGTCTTGACAAGGCCTATGAATTTGTAAAAGGAAGAAAAAGTAAAACAGTGGTAGTAGCCATTATCGATTCGGGCATTGACACCACCCATGAGGATTTAAAGTCTGTATTATGGACAAACACCAAAGAAATTCCCGGAAATGCGATTGATGATGATGGGAATGGTTATGTGGATGACGTTCATGGCTGGAATTTCATTGGGGGCAGGGATGGGAGAAATGTACGCGAAGATTCCTATGAAGCAGCAAGAGTGTATCATCAGTACCGCAACAGGTTTATGAATGTATCAGATTCATCTTCATGGAATCCATCTGACCGGGAGCTTTACCAGATGTGGAAGAGAGCAGAAAAAGACGTAGTAACGGATATCGATGTCAATGAAGTAACTCAGATAAAATTCATTTATCCCAAACTCAAAAAAGGTGATTCCATCATCTCAAAGGAACTCAACAAAGAAGAGTACAGCGGCAAAGACCTTCAGTCCT